>DASQSO010000097.1:0-7542 GCA_035642335.1 Caulobacteraceae bacterium | reverse complement strand
CGGCTTGAAGACGCCGGGCGTGTCGACCAGCACGATCTGCGCCTCGCCCACCATGACCACGCCCTTCACCGGAAAGCGGGTGGTCTGCACCTTCTGGGTGACGATCGAGACCTTCGAACCCACCAGCCGGTTGACCAGGGTGGACTTGCCGGCATTGGGCGCGCCGAGGATGGCGGCGAAGCCGGCGCGGGTCGAAGTCTCGTTCATGCCTGTCCTTCGCGGGCGAGCAGCACGGCCGCCGCCGCCTTTTCCGCCTCCTGACGAGACGGCCCCCGGCCCGTCGCCAGGTCAAGCCCATCGACTGTGACTGAGACGGTGAAGATCGGCCGGTGATCCGGCCCGGTCCGGGCGATGACGGCATAGGCCGGCAGCGGCCGACCGAGGCCCTGCGCCCATTCCTGCAACGCCGTCTTGGGATCGCGCGGCGTGTCGGCGCCGAGGTCGTCGAAGGTCTCGGCCCAGAGGTCGAGGAAGACCGCGCGGGCGACCGCCAGTCCCCCGTCGAGATAGAGGGCGGCCATCACCGCCTCGGTGGCGTCGGCCAGGATGGACGGTTTGTCGCGGCCGCCGCCCTTGGTCTCCGAGCCGGCCAGCCGCAGCGCGGCGCCCAATCCCATGCGGCGGCCGACCTCGGCGCAGGCCTTGCCGCTGACCACGGCGCTCAGCCGCGGCGAAAGCTCACCCTCGGGCGCGTCGGGATGCAGGTCCGCCAGCCGTTCGGCCGCCAGGAGGCCGATCACCCGATCGCCGAGGAATTCAAGCACCTCGTTGTCACGCGCCTTGCCGCCGCCTCCGATCGCGCTCGAATGGGTGAGCGCGCGCTCGAGCAAGGCGCGGTCGATGAACAGGTAGCCGAGACGGCGCTCCAACCGCTCGACCGCGTCTGCGCGCGCATTCATTTCAGTGGGAGAAAGAACCGACCGGGGCGAAGGGCGACCCAGGTCCAGGGCTTCAGCAGCGAAGCGCCCGGCCGCCACGACGCCAGCACGAACCGCGCCTTGCCGACCAGATCCTCCTCTGGCACGAAGCCGACGCCCGGACTGCTGGGATCGGTCAGCGCGCCCTGGTCGAGGGAATCGTCCCAGGCGCAGGTCTGCGAGCCGGTCGAGCTCGTCGGCATGAAGGGGTCGAAGCGGCTGTCCAGCGAGTTGTCGCGGTTGTCGCCCATCATGAAATAACAGTGCGGCGGCACGACATAGACCCCGGTGTTGTTGGCCGGATGTCCCGCATCGTCGGGCGCCCGCTGGATGATATACTGCCGCCCCTCCGGATTGGTCTCCATGAAGCGGTCGACCTGTTCCGGGCCGCCCTCGTCGACATCGCCCTGGCCCGGCGCCAGCGGCTGCAGCGGCAGTTGCTTGTCGTTGATGTAGAGCCGGCCTTCCTTCACCTGCAGGCGGTCGCCCGGCAGGCCGACCAGGCGCTTGATGTAGTCGGTGCCCTTGGATTCGGCGTCATGCGGCAACTTGAAGACCACGATGTCGCCGCGCGTTGGCGCGTGAAAGAAGATGCGGCCGGAAAACAGCGGCGGGCTGAGCGGGATAGAATGCTTGCTCCAGCCGTAGCTCCACTTGGAGACGATAATGTAGTCGCCCTGGTAGAGGTTGGGCTCTTCCGACGCCGAGGGTATGGTGTAGGGCTGGAAGAAGATCACCCGCAGGACCAGCGCGATCAGCAGCGCATAGACGATGGTCTTGACGATCTCGACCGTCTCCTGGACCGCCCCGCTCTTGGCGGCCGGCGCGCTCTTGGCGTCTGTAGTCATGGGATAGCGCAAATCTCTTGGACGGCCGGGCGCGGCGTTGAGCGCCTAGCTAGACGCTGGATTGGACGCAAGCAAGGCGCGCGGCCCCTGTCCGGACGAGATTGGCGGTCACGCGTCCAACGCCTCGATGATGACGAAAGCCTGGGCGTAGGGGTGATCGTCGGTGAGGCTGAGATGGATGGCGCCCCGCATCCCAGGCGGCAGCAGTTCGGCCAGCCTCGCCGCGGCGCCGCCGGTGAGCGCAATGGTCGGCTGGCCGGTCCGCAGGTTGACCACCCCCATGTCGCGCCAGAAGACCCCGCGCTTCAGACCCGTGCCCAGCGCCTTGGCGCAGGCCTCCTTGGCCGCGAACCGCTTGGCGTAGCTGGCGGCGCGGTCCTGCTTGCGCTCGGACCGCGCGCGCTCGACCTCGGTATAGATGCGCGCGATGAAACGATCGCCAAACCGTGACAGCGTCTTTTCGATACGCCGGATGTCGGTCAGGTCGGAGCCGATGCCGACGATCAAGCCGCCGCCTCGTCGCGCGCGGCGTCCATCAGGGCGCGCATGCGCCGGATGGCCGCGTCGAGACCGGTGAAGATGGCTTCGCCGATCAGGAAGTGGCCGATGTTGAGTTCGGCGAGTTCGGGTATGGCGGCGATAGGCGCAACGGTCTCGTAGTCGATGCCGTGGCCGGCATGCACTTCGAGACCGAGCTCCGTCGCCTGGACAGACCCCTCGCGCAGCCGGCGATAGAGCGGCTTGGCCTCGGGCCGCCCCTCGCGCACTGCCATGCAATAGGCGCCGGTATGCAGCTCGATCACCTGAGCGCCGACCGAGGCGGCGGCGGCGATCTGGCTCTCGTCGGGCTCGACGAACAGCGAAACCCGGATGCCGGCCTCCTTCAGGCGCGCGATCACCGGGACGATGCGGCCCTGTTCGCCGGTGACGTTCAGGCCTCCCTCCGTGGTCACCTCCTCGCGCCGTTCCGGCACCAGGCAGGCGGCGTGCGGCTTGTAACGAAGGGCGATGACCAGCATCTCGTCGGTGGCGGCCATTTCGAAGTTCAGCGGCCGGCCGCGCCGTCTGGTCAGGGCGGCCAGGGCGCCGATGTCGGAATCGGAGATATGGCGACGGTCCTCGCGCAGGTGAGCGGTGATGCCGTCGGCGCCGGCGGCGATGGCTGCCTCGGCGGCGCGGGCCGGATCAGGATAGGTCTCGCCGCGAGCGTTCCGGATGGTCGCCACGTGGTCGATATTGATGCCGAGCCGCAAGCGATTCACGCGTTCAGCCTCCGGCTGCCGGGGTCTTCCGCCGGCAGGGCGGCCAGTTCGGGCGGCAGGGCTTCGGCCGGATAGGCCGGCACGTCCAGCGTCGCCAGGGCGACCATCGGCACGCCGGAGTCGGCGCGGCCGCCGGAGCGGTCGACGATGCAGGCGGCGCAGACCACATTGCCGCCCGCCGCCTGGATGGCCTCGACGCACTCGCGCGAAGAGAGGCCGGTGGAGACGATGTCCTCGACCATGGCGATGCGCGCGCCGGGCGGCAGCGAGAAGGCCCGGCGAAACCTGAACACCCCGCCCTCGCGCTCGACATAGATCGACGGAACGCCCAGCTGGCGGGCGGTCTCATAGCCGGGGATGATGCCGCCGACGGCCGGCGACACGCAGACATCCACCTCGCCCACCGTCTCGCGAATCTTGGCCGCCAGCGCCCTGCACAGCCGCTCGCAGCGGTCCGGATGCATGAAGACCAGATTCTTCTGCAGGAACACGCCCGAGTGCAGGCCGGAAGACAGGATGAAATGCCCCTCCCTGAGCGCGCCGGATGCGCGGAACTCAGCGAGGACGTCTTCGTTGGTCATGGGGTGGGTCGATACCGCGTTCAGGGTCTTCGGAAAAGCCGCCGTAGGCGATGCCGACCGCCTGGCGCAAGGCCTCGTTGATCCGGCTCTGCCAGCCGGCCCCACCGGCTCGGAAACGCTCCAGCACGTCCCCGTCGAGACGGAGCGTCACCTGTTGCTTCGGCGACGCCGATTTCGGCCGACCGCGGACAACCGGCTTGCCGCCTATGTGCGGGATAGCTTTCGCGAACCATTCGTCGGTGAGTTCAGGAATATCGTCATATTCCTCCGGCCCAATGACATGGGCATCAAGCCTCGCCAAGTCGGCGTCCAAATCGTGTTTGCTCCCGGGCATTGGCCTTCCTCATCGAGATAATGTGGCGGGCGTCGCCACGTAGGGTCCAGACCACGATCACCATCCGCGCGCCGAGGCGTCCGACCGTGATCATACGCGTCTCGCCGTAGTCGAAACGGTCGTCCTGATAATCAAACGTTGGGCCGCCGAAGACCTCGGCGGCTTTGTCGAAGTCCACCGCCCGCTCCCGCGGTGCCGCGGCCGGTTTCGCGGGGTCGTAGGTGATCTTCTTCACGATTTAATGTAGCTACGACAATCCCGGAGATCAAGGCCCTCGGCCTAACCCCTCGCCCGCTCGACGGTTTCGATCGGCGGGCAGGCGCGTAGGGCCGCGGCGATGTTGGTCAGGTGGCGGGCGTCGCGGACCTCCAGGTCGATATCGACGTCGAAGAAGTCCGACTGACGGTGGTCCATGCGCAGGCCGACGATATTGCCGCCGGCCTCGCCGATGATGGTGCAGGCCTGGCCGAGCACGCCCGGCGCATTGCGGATGGTCGCCGTCAGCCGCGCCTGGCTGACCGTGTTGGCTTCGGCCTGCGGCGTCCATTGCAGGTCGCGCCAGAGGTCGTCGCGGTCCTCGTATTCCGCCAGCCGCGAGCAGTCGATCGCGTGCACCATCAGGCCGGCGGCGCCGGGCTGCAGAATGCCGACGATGCGGTCGCCCGGGACTGGGTTGCAGCACTCGCCGAAATGCAGCGACACCCCCGGCGTCAGCCCGCCGCCGCGAACGTAGAGCCGGGCGCCAACCCCGTCCTCGATCCGCTGACGCGCCGCGACAGAAGCCTTTTCGCTTTCCTTCATGCCGGGGAAGAGCGCGTCGAGCGCCTGGGCGGGGGAAATGCGACCGCGGCCGATGGCGTCGAACAACTCCTCCTCGGTGGCGACCGCGAAGCGATCGAGCGCCGGGCGCAGCGAGATGTTCGCCCGCGCCTTGCCGGCGCGCTCCAGGGTCTGGTCGATCGAGGCGCGACCGAGCCGGACGAACTCCTCCTTCTCGGTCTGGCGGATATGGCGGCGGATGGCCGAGCGGGCGCGGCCGGTGATGGCCAGGGAGCGCCATTCCGGATGCGCGGTCGGGGTGGGCCCCCGGATCACCTCGACCACCTCGCCATTGGCCAGCGGCATGCGCAGAGGCCGCAATTCTCCGTTGATCTTGACGCCTACGGTGGTGTCGCCGACGTCGGAGTGGACCGCATAGGCGAAGTCCAGCGGCATGGCGCCTCTTGGCAGGCTGATCAGCCGGCCCTTGGGGGTGAAGACAAACACCTGGTCGACGAACATCTCCAGTTTGGCGTGCTCGACCAGGTCCTCGGCGTCGCCGCCGTGTTCGAGCACCTGGACCAGGTGGCGCAGGTTGACCAGGGGGTCGCGGCCGCCGGCGGCCTCCATGGCTTCGGGATCGAAACCATAGGAGGTGTCCTTGTAGCGCCAATGGGCGGCGACCCCGTCCTCGGCGACCCGGTCCATGGCCTCGGTGCGGATCTGCATCTCGATGCGCATGCCGCGCGGGCCCATGACCGTGGTGTGCACCGAGCGGTAGTTGTTGCGCTTGGGCGTCGAGATGAAGTCCTTGAACCGCTCCGGCACGCACGGCCAGGCGCGATGGATGACCCCGAGGGCGCGATAGCAGTCCTCCTCGGTGTCGAGGATGACCCGAAAGGCATAGATGTCGGACAGCTGGTAGAAGCTGATCGACTTGCGCTGCAGCTTGCGCCAGATCGAATAGGGATGCTTTTCGCGGCCGAACACCCTGGCCGGCAGGCCGGCAGCCTCCAGCTTGGCGGCGATTTCACCCGAGACCACCGCAACCGCCGCGCCTTGGGCGCCGCGCAGGCTCGCCAGCCGCCGAACGATGGCGTCGCGGGCGATCGGGTTGAGGTGCTGGAAGGCCAGCTCCTCGAGTTCGGTGCAGATGCGGTGGCAGCCGATCGAGCGGGCCAGCGGCGCATAGATGTCGATGGTTTCGCGGGCGATGCGCTCGCGCCTGGCCTGCTCCGGAATGAAGCTCAGCGTGCGCATGTTGTGCAGCCGGTCGGCCAGCTTGACCATCAGGACGCGCACGTCCTTGGAGATGGCCAGGATGAACTTGCGCAGATTCTCCGCCTGGCGCGTGTGCTCGGCCGTCAGCTCCAGCCGCGACAGCTTGGTCACGCCCTCGACCAGCTCGGCGATCTCAGCCCCGAACAGGCCTTCGATATCCTCGCGGCTGACCGGGGTGTCCTCGATGACGTCGTGCAGCAGGGCGGTGACGATCGAGGCGGTGTCCAGCCGATAGTCGGTCAGGATGCCGGCGACCTCGATCGGGTGGGCGAAATAGGGGTCGCCGGACGCGCGGGTCTGCGACCCGTGCATGCGCATGGCGTAGACATAGGCGCGGTTGAGCAGCCCCTCGTCGGCCGTCGGGTCGTAGGTCTTGACCTTCTCGATCAGCTCGTACTGACGCAGCAGCGTCTTACGCGCGGCGCTTTTCGCCTTTGGCGCATCGGGAATTTCGACGGCGGGTTCGACCGTCGCCAGGGGAAGCGTTTCTGCGCCCGGGGGGCTCAGTACCGCTCCTCTTGACCGCCGTCGCGGTCGCTTTGCAGTGCCCGGACCAGTTCCTGCTCGCTCATGTGCTGGTGCTGCGGATCGGCCAGCAGGGCCAGGGTTTCGGCCTCTTCCTCGGCGTCCGAATGCTCATCGACCCGCTGCAGGGAGACGATCAGGCCTTCGCGCAGGCCTTCGGAGTCGACCACGTCGTCGGCGATCTCGCGCAGCGCCACCACCGGGTTCTTGTCGTTGTCGCGGTCGACCATCAGCGGCGCGCCAGCCGAAACCGCCCGAGCGCGGTGCGCGGCCAACAGAACGAGGTTGAAGCGGTTGGGAACCTTCTCGACGCAATCTTCGACGGTGACGCGGGCCATGGAGTCTCTCGAACGGGGATGGAGCCGGACAAGATAGGCGATACGGGCGTTTTTTGCAACGCGGCAAAGCCGTCCGCCGCCGCCCCGCGCGAGAAACACGCCATACAAGCGTTGCCCTCTATACTGAAAATGGGCCTCATATAGTTGAGTTCAAGCCTGCACCGCGGCCGAATTTCTGCATAGATTCCGCGCCCTGAAAATCAAAATGGGGCGACTATGCACACGCGATGCGAAGACCGGATCGACGCGGTGCTCAAGGCTGAACTGGAGCCTGGCGGACCCGGCGCGGCTGTCGCGGTGATCCAGGACGGCGAGTTCGTCCATCGCAAGGCCTATGGCCTGGCCAATCTTGAATGGAACCTCCCGCTGGAGCCCGACGCGGTCTTCCGCATCGCCTCGCTGACCAAGCAGTTCACCGCCGTGGCGATCATGATGCTGGCCGAGCGCGGCAAGCTCTCCATCGACGCCCCGATCGAAACATATCTGCCCGATTGGCCGGCCCGCGGCCGGACCATCACCGTGCGCCGCCTGCTCAACCACACCTCGGGCGTCTGGAGCCACGACAGCACGCAGATCGACCGGACCAAACGCCCCAATCCACCGGTCGAAGAGGTGATCGAACTCATCTATTCCCAACCCTTCGAGTTCGAGCCGGGCGAGCGCTACAGCTACAACAATTCGGGCTACCTGCTGCTCG
>DASQSO010000096.1:0-5314 GCA_035642335.1 Caulobacteraceae bacterium | reverse complement strand
ACCATGCCTCCAAGCTCGAACAGATTGAGGCCGCCGCGGCCGCGCTTGGAAAACACGTCCATGCGAAGTTGGTGAACGCTTAGTCCTTTGCCTCCGTGTCGTAGCCGAGCCGTACGCCCTCCCCGCGCCGCATGAGGCCATCGGATGACGATTATCATACGTTCCGCCTCGGTGGCCGACCAGAGCGCCCTGGGCCGGCTTGGCGCGCTCTTGGTCGAGGCGCACCACCAGTTCGACGCCGATCGCTTCATCGCGCCGACGCCGCGAACCGAAGAGGGCTACGGGCGCTTCCTTGTCGGCCAGATTGGCCATGAAGGCGCGATGGTGCTGGCAGCCGCGGAGGAGCGGGTTGGGGTGGTGGGCTACGCCTATGCGGCGCTGGAGGGCCCGGACTGGATGGCGCTGCGTGGGACGGCGGGGGTCATCTACGACATCATTGTCGATCCGGACCACCGGCGGCGGGGCATCGGCCAACGGTTGCTGAACGAGGCGCTCGCCGCCTTGAAAGCCTTGGGCGCGCCGCGCGTGGTGCTATCCACCGCGCACCAGAACGCGACCGCCCAAAGCCTCTTCGCGAAGGCCGGCTTCAGGCCGACCATGATCGAAATGACCCGGGAGACCGACGCTTAAGGACGCGGCCTGTCAGGCGTTCACCCTCGCCGGCTGGCCCGCGGGGGCGAACATGCGGTCCAGGCGCTGGCGGAGGATCTGTTCGGCTTCGGCGACGATGCCTTCGATCAGGTCCTTGCAGGTCGGGATGTCGTGAATCAGGCCGGCGACCATGCCGCAGGACCAGGCGCCGGCATCCATCTCGCCCTCGACCATGACCTTCGGATAGACGCCCGAGACCTCGGCGATGATGTCCTCGAACTTGAGGTTGGCGCCCTGTTCGCGCTCCTTTTGCAACAGGCGCTCGACGCCGGCATTGACCAGCACCCGCTCGGTGTTGCGCAGCGAGCGCATGACCAGGCGTGTGTCGAGCTCCGAAGCCGCGACCAGGGCCTGTTTGACGTTCTCGTGCACCGGCGCTTCCTTCGTGGCGATGAAGCGCGTGCCCATGTTCATGCCCTCGGCGCCCAGGGCCAGCGCCGCCACCAGCGAGCGGCCGTCGGCCATGCCGCCCGAGGCGACGAACGGGATCTTCAGCTCCTCGGCGGCCCGCGGCAGCAGGATGAAGTTGGGGATGTCGTCCTCGCCCGGATGGCCGCCGCATTCGAAGCCGTCGACGCTGACCGCGTCGCAGCCGATGGACTCTGCCTTCAGCGAGTGGCGCACGGCGGTGCATTTGTGGATCACCTTGATCCCCGCCTCCTTCATGGCCGGCAGCCACTTCTGCGGGTTATTGCCGGCGGTCTCGACGATCTTCACGCCGCCGCCGATGATCGCCTGCATGTAGCCGGGATAGTCGGGCGGATTGACCGACGGCAGGAAGGTCAGGTTCACCCCGAACGGCTTTTTGGTCATCTCGCGGCAGCGCGCGATCTCCTTGGCGAGATGCTCGGGCGTGCGCTGGGTCAGGCCAGTGATGATGCCAAGCCCGCCGGCTTCCGAAACCGCCGCCGCCATCTCGGCCAGGCCGACAAAGTGCATGCCGCCCTGGATGATCGGATGTTCGATGCCGAACAGCTCGGTGATGCGCGTCTTCATCTCTTTGCCTTCTCTCTTCGAGGGTTCAGCCTGACAGATACGGCGGGCCTCGCCAGTTCGCCAGGGTCGTCGCCGAAGCGCCTCAGCGCGCCTCGGGCGTGAAGGTCACCGGCAGGCCGCGGATGGCGTAGACGAAATTGTTCGCCGCTACCTCGATCGGTCCTGACTGATGCATGTCGGGGAAGCGAGTCAGGATCTGGCGATAGACCGCTTCCAGCTGCAGCTGCGCCACCCGCTTGCCGATGCAGGTGTGCGGGCCGTAGCCGAAGGCGATGTGCTTGTCGGCATTGGCCCGCTCGACGTCCAGGCGATCGGGTTCCGGGAACATCGCCGCGTCCCTGTTGGCCGAGCCGTAGTACATGATCACCTTCTCGCCCTCGGCGATCTGCTGGCCGGCGATCTCGACGTCGCGGGTGGCCGTGCGGCGCATGTAGATCACCGGGCTGATCATCCGGATGAACTCGTTGACCGCGTTGGGCAAAAGCTCCGGCTTGGCGATCAGCCTGGCCTTCTCCTCCGGGAACTGGCTGAGCAGGTTCATCGTACCGCTGATGGTGTTGCGGGTGGTGTCGTTGCCGGCGAATACGATCAGCAGCCAGGAGCCGTCGAGGTACTCGTCGGCCAGCAGTTCGCCGTCGATCTGGGCGCGGGCGATGGCGGTCATCAGGTCGGCCTGGGGATCGAGCCGGCGCTTGTGCAGCATGTGGCGGCCGTACTCGAACATGTCGTCGATGGCGGCGCGGAAGGCGTCGAGGAAGGCCTGCAGCTCCGGCGGAACCTCGGCCGCCGCGCCCTCGAGGCCGCCGCCGCTGGGCCCTCCGGCGCGTTCGGCGGCGAAGGTGTTGGCCAGCTCCAGATAGTGCATCCAGGTGAGGAACTTGGGCCGGTCCTCGACCGGCACGCCGAGGATTTCACAGAGGGTGAAGAGCGGCAGCTTCGACGACAGGCTGGGCACCAGGTCGCAGGCGCCCAGCGGCGCCATCTCGTCCAAGAGCCGCGCCACCTCCGCCTCGACCCGATCGTTCAGGCCGCGCAGGTAGCTGGGGGTGAAATAGGGCATGTGCTCGCGGCGCAGCTGCAGGTGCGCCGGGGCGTCCAGATTGATCATGGCGTCCAGCGAGGCGCGGGCCAGCTGCATCTCCGAGCGCTGGTGCGACATCAGGATGCCGCCGCGCTGCGAGGAGAAGGTTTCGTAGTCGCCGTTGACCCGCATGACGTCCTCATAGCGGGTGACCGACCAGAAGCCGGGCCGATCGCCCGGCTCCTCGTTCCAGGCCACCGGCGCCTCGGCCCTGAGCCTGGCGAAAGCGGCGTACGGCGGCCCTTCCTTGAAGGCGGCCGGGTCGGCGAGGTTGACGGGACTGGTGAGCGGGTAGCGCGGCTTGCGCGCCGGACCCTTGGGACGATCGACCTCGACCGTGTCGCTGATCAGCTGCATCGCCCTGCGTCTCCCATTCGTGCCTGGCGAGCCTAGGCGCGTTGACGCCACGCAAGGCAAGCCGGACTTGGGGCCGGTGGCGGCGGACAAATCCCCTCGCCTGTCCTAGGGTCGGCGAATAGCAAGGGAACCTCCATGGCCGTCTTCGACTACCTCACCCTCACCCTGGCGCGCGGGCCGGCGGCGCGGGCCGGGTTCGTGAAGGCCATCGCCGCGTCGGGTCTGTCGGATGGCGGCAAGGCCGTTGGCCTGTTCACGCCGCAGCTCGGATGGGAGGCGGCGCGGGCGGCGCTGCTGGTCGAGCGCGGCGGCGACCGGGTCGGCGCCGCCGAGGCGCTCAAGGCCCTGTCGCGAGCGCCCGAGGTCAAATCCTGCGCGTTCCACGAGTTGGCGGCGACCATTCGGCCAGGGCCGGGCGCGGCGCTCAAAGCCGGCGGCGTCTATGTGCATCGCTGGTTCGAGGTGGAAACCGCCGCGTTCGACGAATTCATCGCCCTCTCGGCCGAGGCCTGGCCGGATTTCGAGAGCCGGTTCGACGCGCGGATCTTCGGCCTGTTCGACCTGACATCCGGACGCGCGGGCGATCCGCCAGGCCGGCGGCATCTGCTGCTGGTCACCCGCTACGCCAGCCACGGGGTCTGGGAAGACTCCCGCGATCCGTCGACCGCCGCCATGCAGACCTTCGCGCGGCGCGCCATGTTGACGTTGAGCACCACGGGCGCCAGCACGCTGCTCACCTTGCCTTAGGTTGGCCTAGGATCGAGTGGAAGGAGACGCGGCATGGATGAGGCGGTGCAACGAACACACATCGAGCGGGTTCGCCAGGACGGCTACACGATCGTCGAGAACGCCATCGAACCCGAGCTGATCGAGGCGCTGAACGCGGCGCTGGCCCGGCTGGAGCGCGAACTGGACGCCAAGCCGGCGATGAATGGCTTCGAAGGCCATCGCACGGTGCGCATCTACAACCTCTTGGCCCGCGATGCCGTGTTCGAGCGCGTGCCCGTGCACCCGTCCGTGCTGCCGATCATCGAGGGCGTGCTCGACCCCGGCTGCCTGATCTCCTCGCTCTCCTCCATCGCCATCGATCCCGGCGAGATCGCCCAGCCGATCCATGCCGACGACATGGTCATCCCGCTGGAAAAGCCGCACGCCTCCATCGTCTGCAATTCGATGTGGGCCCTGAGCGACTTCACCGCCGCCAACGGCGCGACACGGCTTGTTCCGGGCAGCCACAGGCTCGGCAACCCGCAATATGGCGGCGTCTATGACAGCATCGCCGCCGAGATGCCGAAGGGCGCGGTGCTGATCTGGGACGGCTCGCTCTGGCACGGCGGCGGCGCCAATACGACCGGCGAGCGCCGGACGGGCGTCGCCATGAACTACTGCGCCGGCTTCATCCGCCAGCAGGAGAACCAGCAGCTGGGCGTCGCGCCCGAGCAGGTCAAAGGCTTTTCGCCGCGGCTGCGCGAACTGGTCGGCTACGGCGTCTATCACGACCTGATCGGCCACATCGACAAGCACAGTCCAGATCAGTTGCTCACCGGGCAAGGGGCATTCAGGTCGATCTGGGAAGCCGGGTCGTGAACCAGAGCGCGCCAGGATAGTCGGCCAGTTCGAGCTGCTCGAAACCGTAGGCGCGATAGAAGCGCACCGCCCGCGTATTGGCCCGGCCGACGCCGAGGTGGACGCCATGGGCGCCCATGGACTGGATCAGGCCCAGCCAGCGATCGATCAGCGCCTTGCCGAAGCCGCGGCCCTGAAACCGCGGCAGCATGTCGATGTGCAGATGGGCGGGAAATGGCTCGACCACCTGGCGCGGCGTCGGCCGCGGCCGGTTGATCAGCCGGCGCATGCGTTCGTCCATGCTCAGGTCGCCGTAGCGGCCGGTTGGGTTGGAATAGGTTTGGCGAAGCTTGGGCCACCAGTCGGCCTCCAGCCGCGCGTCGAAGGCCGAGGTGTCGGCGACACCGACGATATAGCCGCCGACGCCCTGCGCGTCCTCGAGCACCAGGGCGCTTTCGGGGCTTAAGACTCCATAGGGCGCCGCATAGACATGGCCGACCAACCTGGGGTCCTGATAGAGGTCCGAGGCGTCGGCGCCGCTGTCCCCGGTCGCCAGGCAGACATGATAGAGGGCGTCCAGGTCGCTGGCCCGATAGGGGCGAATCTCGGCCATCTGATCCTCCCGGTCCGCCTGCGCCGCCGACCGCGCCGCCGCGCCCGATC
>DASQSO010000095.1:0-2173 GCA_035642335.1 Caulobacteraceae bacterium | reverse complement strand
GGAATCCGTACCCCCGGGCCGCAATCGCACCTGTCAAGATGCGGTAGCCTGGCAAGTTCAGAAGAGTGCAAGCATGGCCCAGGGGCCCACCCTCCGATTGAATCCGGCGTGGCATCGCCGCGCCGCCCGCGCCATCGGTGCGGAAATGCTGGCCCCGACGGCGCCGGTGCTGACCGAGGCGACCCATGCCTGATCCGACATCACTCCTGCAAATGAGACTTGCACCATGCCAGGGCTTTCCAGACACGCCCTGATCTTCGCTGCCAGCAGCTATATCGCGGTCATACTGGCGCTCTTCATCGCCCTTCGGCTCGACCTCCAGAACCCCTGGTGGGCCATGGCGAGCGTCTATTTCGGTCAGCCGACACAGCAGCGTCTGACCGGGGCGGTCTGGGCCAAAGCGATCTACCGGATCGCCGGCACCGCGATCGGCGGCATCGTCTGCATTCTCATCATACCTGCGCTGGCCAGCTCGGCCGTTCTGCTCCTGCTGGTGATCGGCGCATGGCTCGGCGCCTGCGTCTTCGGCGCACTCTTCGACCGGTCCCCACGCGCCTACCTCTTCCTGCTCGCGGGCTACACCGTCGTCCTGGTCGGCTTGCCCGCCGCGTTTGATCCCGCCGCCATTTTCGACACCGTCCTCGCGCGCGTCGAGGAGATCACCATCGGGGTGCTTTCGCTGGCGGTCGTGCAAAGCCTTCTGTTCCCGATCAGCGTCGGCGACGTCGCGCTGAATCGGCTGGATGGCGTGATCGCCGCCGCCCGCGCCTGGATCTCCGATGGCCTGGCGACGCTCCAGCCGGCGAAGCCGCAGGGGACGCTGGTCACCGACCTCGCGGCCATCAGCGCCCTGGCCACCGACTGGCGCTTCGAGGGGACGTTTTCCAGTCGGCGGCGGCGCGCCCTCTGGGCCCTTGAGGAGCGGCTTGTCACCCTGATCCCGACGATCAGCTCAGTCGAAGACCGGATCATGGCTGTGCAGAACGCCGGCGCCGGCGGCACAGAGCTGCTCGCTCTTTCGTCCCGGGTCGGAGTCTGGATCAAGACCGGGCAGGCCGCCGATGTCGATGCGATCGTCGAGGACATTGCGACTCTGAAGGCGCCGCTCGGTCCGGATTCGACGTGGCCGGCGCTGCTTCGCGCCAGCCTCGCCGTACGCCTGCTCGAATTGGTGACCCTGTGGTCGGAGTGCCTGCAGCTGGTCGAGATGGTGAGGACGCCGGATAGATCCCGTGATCCGACCCTGGACCGCGTGCTTGCGGCGAGCCGGCCTCGCGCCCTCCACGTCGATCCTGGCGTCGCCGCCCTGTCGTCCTTCGCAGCCGTGGCGACCGTGCTGGTGCTCGGCGCCTTCAGCATCGCGACGCGATGGGAGTACGGCGGCTACGCCGTGGGCGTCGCCTCCGTCGCCTGCGTGCTGTTCGCGACCTTCGACGATCCGACGCCCATGGCCCGCGATTTCTCCATCGGCCTCGTCGGGATCCTGCCTGTCCTGCTGATCTACGAGTTCGCCGTCTTGCCGGCCATCGACGGATTTCCGCTTCTCGCCTTGTCGCTGGCGCCCGTGCTCATCCCACTCCTTTTGGGCTTCACCGTCCCCAAGCACATGTTCAAGGCCCTCGGCATGATGGCCGGCTTCACGGCCGGCCTGGCCCTGCAGCCCCGCTTCCGGGCTGATCTGCCGTCGCTGCTCAATCTCTACCTCGCCGTTGCCATCGGCCCGTTCCTGGCCGCAGTCGGGATGAGCCTGGTGCGGATCATCCCGACCGAGCATGCCGCTAGACGGCTGGTTCGCGCCGGCTGGCGAGAACTGGCCGGGCTAGCCCGCGGCCGCGTTAATCGCGGTCGGGCTGTATGGGCCAGCCGGATGGTCGATCGGGTCGGCCTGCTCATCCCCCGACTTCTGCTGCTGCGCCAGGACCAGGCGAACGAAGTCAGCGAGCTGCTGCGCGAGACGAGGTTCGCCCAGGCGATCGTCGAGATGAGGCAGGTGCGCGACCGTGCGGATCCCGCCGGCCAGCTCCAGATCGACGCCGCTCTTGAGGCGCTCGCCGCGCACTTCTCGCGTGGCGAAAAGGACGCCGCCCAGGCGGCGCCCACGTCAGTGCTCACGCACCTTGATGCCGGGATTGGCGCAGCGCTCCACCTGCATCGGCCAGGCGACAGGCAGGCC
>DASQSO010000094.1:0-3730 GCA_035642335.1 Caulobacteraceae bacterium | reverse complement strand
TCGACGTCCGCGGCCAGGGCCTGTCGGGCCGGCGCGGCGACATCGACTATATCGGCCAGCAGGACGACGACCTGGCCGACTTCGTGGCCGTGGCTCGCAAAACCTACCCGAACGCACGGCTGGTCCTGGTCGGCCACTCGGCCGGCGGCGGCTTCGTACTGCGGGTCGCCGGTGAGGCCGAAGGACGGCTGTTCAGCCGCTTCGTCCTGCTCTCGCCGGTGCTGGGACGCCTGGCGCCGACCACCCGACCGGACGCCGGCTGGGCCAGGCCGGACGTGCCGCGCATCGTCCTGCTGGCGGGGCTGAACCAACTCGGCGTCACCACCTTCAATGGCGCGCAGGTGCTGGACTTCAACCTGCCGCCGGGGTCCGAGCAGCTTGGCCTGACTCGCGCATGGTCCTTTCGCATGCTGAGCAACTACGGCCCACGCGGCCAGACGCAGCTGTTCGGCTGCCCGGCCTATTGGACGGACGCCAGCCGAGCGCTCGCGCCGATCGTCGTGGTGGCCGGGACCGCGGACGAGCAGTTCTATGCCGATCGGTACGCGGCCGCATTCGGCGGTCTGACCCATCCGGTCAGGGTCGAACTCGCGCCGGGCGTCGATCACATGGGCGTTCTGAGCGATCCTCGCGCCGTGCCTCTGATTGTCGCGGCTGTGGAGGGTTGACGGCTCAGCGCCGCGCGACGCCGTTGTCGAACAGCTGAACCAGCCACTGGTAGTAGCCGGGCTGGGTCTTCGCCAAGTGGGCGCGGGTGTAGGGCTCGTGGGTGGTGGCGCCGACCAGATAGGCGCCGGCGGTCATGCTGAAGAAGTCGCCGTCGGTCTGCAGCATCAGCGCGGTCTTTGGCCAGACACGCGCGCCCGCCGCCTCGCGGCGGTAGCGGTCGATGTCCGGATTGGCCAGGCCGCCAGGCAGGCCACGATCCAGATAGGCCTGCAGCAGGCCGAACAGGGCGGCTGGCTTCTTCGGGTCCAGCCGCCGCGCGTTGAGCACAACGCCGAACTTGCCATAGCTAACCGTCTCGCGATTGTCGGCGACTGCGATGATGGGTGTGGTCCGCATCAGGCTGAGCACATCCGGTTTCAACCCCGCCTGCTCGACCAGGTCGAGTTGGGCCTCCACGAGGCGCACGGTCTTGTCGGCCGCCTGACCCCGCGCCGAGCGGGACGCGTCCACCTTCCAGCCGTGATAGACGAAGATCAGCGGCGGCGTGGACTTCGTCCGCAAAAGGCCGAAGAACGGCTCATGCAGCAGCGGCTCGCTGTCGGCGCTCGCGGCCAGGCCGGCGCACGCCAAGACGAGCCCTGTAATGGCGTTGCGGCGGTTCAAGGCGCGCAGCTATCCTCCTGGCCGCTCCCCGGCCGGCCTGGGAGCGCCACCATGCCCCGGTCCGCGGCGGAATTCGAGACAATCCTGTGCTGGACAGGACAGGCTGGTGCGGCTAGTGAGCCTGCCCTTTCGGCCAAGCCCATGCCCCGCAACACAAAATTCAACGAACGACCTACCGCCCGAAAGGCGCCCGCCGGTCCCAGCCAGCGGCAATTGCGCGCCGGCGAGGTCGTGCGCCACGCCCTGGTCGAGATCCTGCGCGAGGAAGACCTGGCCGATCCGGCCCTGGCCGGGGTCTCGGTGACGCTAACCGAGGTGCGGGTCTCGCCGGACTTGAAGCACGCGCTGTGCTTCATCGAGCCGCTGGGCGGCGCGCACGCCGCCGAGGTGACCGTGGCCCTAAACCGCTGCGCCCGCTTCCTGCGCGGCCGGCTGGGCCACACCGTCGAGCTCCGCTTCACCCCGGAGCTGAAATTCGTCCACGACGAGAGCTTCTCCGAAGCCCAGCGCATGGAGCGCCTGTTCCACGACCCGAAGGTGGCGCAGGACCTTGGGTCCGACGATGGGACGTAGGCGCAAGGGCCTGCCGGTCAACGGCTGGGTGGCGCTTGACAAACCCGAGGGCCTTGGCTCGACCCAGGCGGTCGGCCGGGTGCGACGGGCATTCGAGGCGCAAAAGGCCGGCCACGCCGGCACGCTCGATCCGCTGGCCACTGGGGTCCTGCCAATCGCGCTGGGCGAGGCGACCAAGACCGTCTCCTTCTTGATGGACGCCGACAAAGCCTACCGGTTCACCATCGCCTGGGGCGAGAACACCGCTAGCTTCGACCGCGACGGGGCGATTGCCGCGACCTCGGACGCGCGACCGTCACCCGACGCCGTCACCAAGGCGCTAGGCGCCTTCGTCGGCGAGATCGAACAGATCCCGCCGGCCTTTTCGGCCATAAAGGTCGATGGCGAGCGCGCCTACGACCTGGCCCGCGCCGGGCTAGAGTTCGAACTCGCGCCACGCGCGATCACCATCCACTCGGCCCAAGTGCTGGACGCGCCGGACGCCGACCACATCGAGCTGGAGATCGTCTGCGGCAAGGGCGCCTATGTCCGTGGCCTGGCCCGCGATCTGGCCGCGGCCCTCGGCGCCTGCGGCCACGTCTCGGCGCTGCGGCGTACGCGGGTCGGGCCGTTCACCGCCGAGAACGCGGTGACGCTGGAACAGCTTGAAGATCTGTGTCATAGGGACGCTGGCTTGGAGGCTCTATCTCCGGTCGAGACCGCGCTGGACGACATCCCGGCGCTGGCCGTGACCACCGAAGACGCTTTCAGGCTCTCGCAAGGGCGACCGATCGTTCTGCTTCCCAGACAGGTCGAAACGCTAAGGACGCGACTTTCCGCTCCCGATGGAGTCGGGTTCGCGTCCCGTATCGTTTTGGCCGTCCACGGCGGCGGGCCGGTCTCGATCTGCGAGATCAGGGCAGGGCAGCTACGCCCGGTCCGCGTTTTCAACCTCTAGGTACGGAGACCCCGATGTCGATTACAGCCGAACGCAAGGCTGAGGTAATCACGACCCATGCGCGTACGCCGCATGACACCGGCTCGGCCGAGGTGCAGGTCGCCATCCTGTCAGAACGGATCGCCAACCTCACCGAGCACTTCAAGACCCATAAGAAGGACAACCACTCACGTCGTGGTCTCCTGATGATGGTTTCGCAGCGCCGCAGCCTGCTCGATCACCTGAAATCGTCCGACGCCGGACGCTACCAGGCGCTTATCGAGACCCTGGGCCTGCGCCGCTAGAGGCGTCCGCGCAAGCGGGCGTGATACTATAGAGTTTCGCTCGCGGCCGAGACGGGTCGGCGGCGATAGGAGCGGGATTGAAGACCCGCAGACGCCGGGGGCCGCGAAAAGGTCCTCATCCACCCGTCGTTGGAGAGGATTTGTCGGATCCGCGAAAAGAAAAGCCGTTCCGTCCCTGTCCGTAGCCCCAAGGAAATGGGTCCTTGGCGGCATAGAGAAAGAACCAACCGAAATGTTCGATATCAAACGCAAATCCATCGAATGGGGCGGGCGTAAGCTGACGCTCGAAACCGGCCGAATCGCGCGGCAGGCCGACGGCGCGGTGCTGGCCACCTATGGCGAGACCGTGGTTCTGGCCACCGTGGTGGCCGAGAAGGCGCCGAAGCCTGGGCTCGACTTCTTCCCGCTGACCGTCAACTACCAGGAAAAGACCTATGCCGCCGGCAAGATCCCCGGCGGGTTTTTCAAACGCGAAGGCCGGCCCTCCGAGAAGGAAACCCTGGTCTCCCGCCTGATCGACCGTCCGATCCGTCCGCTGTTCGCCCCGGGCTTCTTGAACGAGACCCAGGTCGTCTGCACGGTCCTGAGCCACGACCTCGAGAAT
>DASQSO010000093.1:0-8291 GCA_035642335.1 Caulobacteraceae bacterium | reverse complement strand
CGGTCCAGCATTCGACGCTATGGGCCAGACCGAGGACGTAGAGTTCGCCATAGAGCGCCTGGATCGGGGCGTTGATCCAGGTCTCCAGCCGCCCAGGCCTGGCCTCGGCGCAGGCCTCGATGACGGCTTCGAAGGCGGAGTCGATGCGCACGTGATAGGTCTCGGCCCGCACGGTTCGGGCCAGGCGCCTTGGCACGTGGAATCCCTGCAACGGGATGACGCCGCGCCGGTCGGGATCGATCAGGAAGACGCGGTCGTCCTCGCGCGCGTCGGCCATGGGGAAGACGCCACGCTGATAGCAGGCGATCAGATCCTCGACGGTGAAGGCCGCCGTTCTTGGCGCCGTCTGCAAGGGCCTAGCCCTCCGCCTTGATCCACTGTTCCAGCCAGTGGATATCATAGTCGCCGGCGACGATTTCCGGCTGGACCAAAAGGTCCTGGAACAGCGGGATAGTGGTCTCGATGCCGCCGACCACCATCTCGTTCAGGCAACGCTTCATGCGGGCGATGCATTCGGGGCGGTCGCGGCCATGCACGATCAGCTTGCCGGCCAGACTGTCGTAATAGGGTGGGAAGTTGTAGCCGGCATAGATCGCCGAATCGAGCCGCACGCCTGGGCCGCCAGGGGCGTGGAAGTCGGTGATCAGGCCCGGCGACGGGGTGAAGCTGCGCGGGCTTTCGGCGTTGATGCGGCATTCGATGGCGTGGCCTTCGAAGGTCACCTCGTCCTGGGTGAAGGACAGCGGCAGGCCGGCGGCGATGCGAATCTGCTCCTGCACCAAGTCGATGTCGGTGATCGCCTCGGTCACCGGATGCTCGACCTGCAGGCGGGTGTTCATCTCGATGAAGAAGAACTCGCCGTTTTCGTACAGGAACTCGATGGTGCCGACGCCGAGATAGCCTAGGGTGCGGATGGCCTCGGTGACGCGCCGGCCGATGCGCTCTCGGGTTTCCGCATCGATGGCGGGCGAGGGCGCCTCCTCCATCACCTTCTGGTGGCGGCGCTGCAGCGAGCAGTCGCGCTCTCCTAGGTGCACGACCGACCCGAAAGAATCGGCGATCACCTGCACCTCGATATGCCGGGGCGTGCTGAGGTAGCGCTCCAGATAGACCGACCCGTCGCCGAACGCCGCCTTGGCCTCGGACTGGGCGGTGGAGATGGCCTCGGCCAGGTGCTCGCGGTCGACGGCGACCTTCATGCCGCGTCCGCCGCCGCCGGCCGCGGCCTTGATGAGCACCGGAAAGCCGATCGCCTCGGCCGCCGCGAAGGCCTCGGCCTCGTCGTCGATGGCGCCTTCGCCGCCGGGCACCACCGGGATGCCGGCGGCCTTCACCGCCCGCTTGGCGGAGATCTTGTCGCCCATCAGCCGGATGTGTTCGGCCTTGGGCCCGATGAAGGTGTAGCCGTGCGCCTCGACAATCTCGGCGAAACGGGCGTTTTCCGAGAGGAAACCATAGCCCGGATGGATGGCCTGGGCGCCAGTGATCTCGCAGGCGGCGATGATCGAGGGAATGTTCAGATAGCTCTTCGCCGCCGGCGCCGGGCCGATGTAGACGCTCTCGTCGGCAAGGCGCACGTGCATCGCGTGGGAATCGGCCTCGGAGTGGACCGCCACGGTGGCGATGCCCATCTCCTTGCACGCCCGATGGATGCGCAAGGCTATCTCACCCCGGTTGGCGATGAGGATTTTCTCGAACATGACGATCTACTCAATGACGACGAGCGGCACGCCGAACTCGACGGGCTCGGCGTCGTCGACCAGGATTTCCAGGACGACGCCCGCCTTGGGCGACGGGATCGGATTCATGGTCTTCATCGCCTCGATGATGAGCAGGGTCTGCCCCTCCGCCACCCGGTCGCCGACGCGCACGAAGGGGTCCGCCTCCGGCTGCGGTCGCAGATAGACGGTGCCGACCATGGGCGACTTGACCTGTTCGCCGCGCGCCGGCGCTTCGGCGGCCGTCGCCGCGGCTGCAACCGCGGCCGGCGTCGAAACGGCTTGCGGGGCGGCGGCATAGACCGTCGTCGGCGCCGCGGCGCTGATCTCGCGGGCGACGCGGATGCGCTGGCCGTCCTGTTCGACCTCGATCTCGGTCAGGCCGGTCTCGATCAGGATGTCGGCCAGCCGGCGCACCATGCGAGGATCGATCGAACTCGCTGCGTCCTTCGACGCGGGCGCCTTGGGTTCAGCCATGGATTTTAGCCCCTTATTTCGACGTCGAAGCGATCGCGGCGGCAATAAGCCCGGCGCAGGCCTCGAGCGCGAGTTCATAGCTCCTGGCGCCGAATCCGGACACCACCCCGGTCGCGGCCAGAGCCACATAGGTCGTGCGTCGAAACGTCTCGCGCGCCGCCGGGTTCGACAGATGGCATTCGACGATCGGAATGCTCAGCGTCTTCAGGGCGTCGAGCAGGGCGATCGAGGTATGGCCGTAGCCAGCCGGATTGAGCACCAGGGCCGATCCTTCGCGGCCGGCCTCCTGCACCCAGTCGATCAGCTCGCCCTCGTGATTGCTCTGCCGGAAGACAATAGATTGCCCCAGCGCGACCGCACGCGTCTCGCAAAGGGCGCGAACGTCCTCGAGCGTAGTGGTTCCGTAGATATCCGGCTCCCTCGATCCCAAGAGATTGAGATTGGGACCGCTCAGCACATAGATCGGTTTGGGCATGCGCTCCGAGGTCGATGCGCTCAAGGTGATTTGAAGCGTCTTGTATCGTCGCGCGGCCGGGCTCACAAGCTGGCGCCCGAAAGGGTTGCGACCGATGCGGCTTTTGATCAACGGCGAGGAGCGCGGGTTTGCCGGGGTGAACGACATTGCCGGCCTGGTCGCGGCGCTGGGCCTCGACGCCCGCAGGGTGGCCGTCGAGCGCAATCTGGAGATCGTGCCCCGTTCGACCTATGCCCAGGCGCGGCTCAGCGACGGCGACCGGATCGAGATCGTGCATTTCGTCGGAGGCGGGTGAGACATGGACGGCTCTACGCATATCGAAGACACTTGGTCCGTCGCCGGGCGCACCTTCCGCTCGCGCCTGATCGTCGGCACCGGCAAGTACAGGGACTACGCCCAGAACGCCGCCGCGGCCGAGGCGGCGGGGGCCGAAATCGTCACCGTGGCGCTGCGCAGGGTCAATCTGGACGACCCGACTCAGCCGCGGCTGACCGACCATGTCAGTCCCCAACGCTTCATCTTCATGCCCAACACCGCCGGCTGCTACTCGGGCGAGGAGGCGGTGCGGACCTTAAGGCTGGCGCGGGAGGCCGGTGGCTGGGACCTGGTCAAGCTGGAAGTGCTGACTCAGACCAAGCACCTCTATCCGGACATGGAGGAGACGCTGCGGGCCCTGAAGCTGCTGGTCGCCGACGGCTTCAGCGTCATGGTCTATTGCAGCGACGATCCGGTGTGGTGCCGCAAGTTGGAGGATGCCGGCGCTGCGGCGATCATGCCAGCCGGCGCGCCCATAGGGTCGGGGTTGGGTATCCAGAACCGGCTGAACATCAGCCTGATCGTCGAGCAGTCGACGGCGCCTGTGCTGGTCGACGCCGGCGTCGGCGCCGCCTCGGACGCCGCCGTCGCCATGGAGCTAGGGTGCGATGCGGTGCTGATGAACACCGCCATCGCCGAGGCCAAGGATCCGATCCGCATGGCCACGGCCATGAAGCACGCGGTGATTGCCGGCCGTGAGGCCTACCTGGCTGGACGCATGCCCAAGCGCCTCTACGCCGACCCGTCCTCGCCGCTCTCGGGACTGATCTAGGAATCAATTGGCCCTCCTCCCGCGAGGGAGGAGGGCCATGATGTCTCGCCGCGAGGCCGCTCGCGCGGCGCTCAAGGAGCGAGGTTTAGAACGGATAGATGGCGTGACGAAGCGCCGAAGGGGGCAGTTTCGCCAGCAGATCGAAGCCGTCCGAGAAGGCTTCGCCGATCCAGCGGAATAAGGCGTTCAACATGATAAGGTTCTCCATTTCCAGCTCCGCCGCATCGTAATTGTGCAATGCAGCAATTTGCGGTGGATATGGTGCGCCGCAGCATAAACGTCAAGGAGTAGGGCTAAGGTTGTCCTAACCCGTCTTCTTGCTCGCCGCGGCGATAGCGGCGCGCAGCGCGTCGGTGTCGTCGCCGGGGATCAGGATGTCGCCGACGACGAAGGCCGGCGTGCCCTGGACGCCGATATTGGTGGCCAGCTCTTTCACCGCCTGGAGTTGCGCGGCGGCCTCGTCCTTCAGCGGCGGCTGGTCGAGACTGGCCGGATCGACCCCGTGGGCGCGCAGGATCGCGTCGACCTTGGCGTCATCCAGGGGATGGCCGGCCATCAGGTCGCGATAGAGCGCGACGTTGTCGCCGCCGGCTTTTTTCACCGCGATGGCGCCGGCGGCGGCCCGGTCCGATGCGGCGCCGAAGATCGGGAACTCCTTGAACACGAAGCGCACGCCGGGATCGGCGTGGATGATCGACAGCACCGCCGGCGCGGCGTTGATGCAGTGCGGGCAGCGATAGTCGTAGAACTCGGTCACCGTGACATGGCCGTTCGGATTGGCGACGACGTCGCGCGGATCGTGCTCGATCGCTTGGCGATACTGCTCGATCAGGCCCTTGGCCTGGGCGGCGACCACGGCGTCCTCCTTCTCCTGCAGCTTGGTTATCGCCTCCTGGATCACCTCGGGGTGCGAGACGATGTAGTCGTGCACTTGCTTGTCGAAGGTCAGGTCGTCCCTTTTGCAGGCGCTGAGGGCGAGCGCGCAGGCGGCGAGCGCCGGAACAAGGCGGATAACAGACATGATTGGAATCTCCAGGCGGCGCGTCAGCGTTTCTGAGGCGCGTTCACACTGCCTTCCTGAGCGAGCAATCTGAGGTCGTCCCCGCTTGGTTTCGAGGCCAGGACGATGTCGGTGGCACGGCGCCATTCCGGGCTGCCCTTCGGCAGAATCCGGCGCGCCTGGATGCCGAACCGGCGGGCGTCGTCGTCCTGGCCGAGCGAGAAACTCTCCTCGGCGGCGGCCAGCCGGGCCATGCCGCCGTCACCCTTCCGGTCGTAGGCCTGGGACAGGAAGAGCCAGCCTTCCGGATTGTCCGAATCAAGGCTGAGCCCGCGGTGCAGGTCGGCGACCGCTTCGTCGAGCTTGACCGGGTTGTCTTCCGCCAGCAGGGCCTGGCCGAGCAGGAACAGCAGCTCCGGCGCGTCCGGCTTCAGCCGCACGGCTTCGCGCAGCGGGGCCTCGGCCTCCTTGGCGCGGCCGGCCTCGAACAGGATCTGGCCCTTGAGCTGGGAGAGGTAAGGATCGGTGGGGCGCTCAGTGATCAGCGCGTCGGTCAGGGTGACGGCCCTGTCGGTGTCGTTGTCCCGGGAATAGGCGATGGCGCGGGCGTATTTGGCGGGAAAGCTGGTGTCGCTGTCGGGATAGTCGTCCAGAGTTTGCTGCGGCAAGCTCAGATAGGCCCTGAGTTTGGCGATCATAATCTGATGGCGCTCGATCGCCTCGGGCGTGTCGACGACATTGTAGTGGGGCTGCTGCTCGGCCCGCACCTGCAGGGCGTCGATCCGATCCGAGGTCAGCGGGTGGTCGATGAAGAAGCGGTAGCGCTTGGCGTCAGCGAACACCTCTTCATAGCGGAAATTATCGAAGAAATCGACGAGCCCTTTCGAGGATTCCCCGGCCTTTTCGAGGTAGGTCACCGCGGCTTGGTCGGCGGAGGATTCCTGGGTGCGGGTAAAGCCGGCGCCGGTCAGGGCGGCGAAATAGCCGGCGCTGTAGAGCAACCCGCCAGCCGCGTCCGGCGCGCCGGCGGCGGCGGCGGCGATGCCGAGGCCGAGGGTCAGGAGATAGGTCGCCAGGGTCTGTTTCTCACCTTCGTCCGAGCGCGCCAGGTGGCCGCCGGCCAGGTGGCCGGTTTCGTGCGCGAACACCCCGATCAGTTCGTTGGGCGTTCTGGTCTGGATGATCAGGCCGGCGGTGACGAACATGTTCTGGCCGCCCTCGACAAAGGAGTTCATGTTCTCGCGCGACGGATCGCCGACGATGAAAATCCTGACCGACTTCGGATTGAGCCCGGCGGCGGTGTAGATCGGATCGGCGTCGGCGTGCAGCGTCTCGTTCAACTCGGTGTCGCTGAGCAGCGGGATCGGCCCGGCGTCGTCCTGCGCGACGGCGGCCGAGACCGGCGCGAGCAGGGCCCCGGCCATGGACAGCGCGCCAAGCGCCGCGCCTAGACGAACCCTCGGTTCGCGCGCTGGCTTGAGACTATCCGCCGGTCGAGGGCTCATGCGACAGGCTCCACAAATCCGCCCGCGCCCCCGCTCGGTCCTTCAGCTTCAATAGCGCATGCCGGGCCGGATGTCTCAACCGCTGCGACGCCACCATCCACGCTTCGGCGCCGCCGGCGGGCTCGAGATTTCCGCATGATCGAGCACGACCGGCGAGGCTTCGGCCACCGGTTTGGGCGGCGCGGGTTCGGCCAAGACAGCGATCGGCGCTTCAACGGGTTCAGGCGCGGCTTCCACCTCGATCGGCGCGGGCGGGGCCGCCGCCGCCGCCGGTTCCGGCGCAGCCTCTGTTTCGACGACGGCGATGGCCGCTTCGACCACCTTCGGCTTGGCGCGGCTGCGGCGGGCGCGGGCCGGCTTGGCGGTGGGCTCGGCGACGGCCGGCAACTCGACCCAAATCTCGACGTCCGGTTCCGTCGCCGCGGCTGGGCCGGTTTCGGCAAGGGCGACCGGCGCGGCCTCGTGGGCCGGCTCCGGCGCCCGCACGGCGGCGGCGGATCCAGCCGCGCGCGAGGGCTGAGTCAGCTGGCTGGCTTCCATCCAGACATAGGGGTCGCCCTCGGGCACTCGGGGGCGCGACCAGATGTAGGGCTCGTCACCAGCGGTCTCTTCGTGGGTGCGGCGTCCGCCGCGCCGGCCGCGCCGGCGACGCTTCTGCCCCTGGTCGTCGAGTTCGCCGCGGGCTTCCTCGAAGCCGGTCTCGTCGCCGCCGTCGGCGGAGCGTACGGGGGCGTTGAGCGCCTGTTCGACCGGGCCGTCGTCACGGCGTCCACCACGGCGACGGCGGCGGCGACGCGAGCGCCTTTGGCCATCGGCGTCGTCGCCAACCTGACCGCGTTCGGCGAGGAGGGCCGAGGGCTCGTCGTCGTCGACGTCCTCGGCCTCGATGGCGCCTTCGATCTCGTCGACTTCGTCGTCGTCGGTCAGGTCGTCGGCCGCGTAGTTGACGGTGAACGCCGAGGCGGTGGGGATGGCGGCCTCGTGTTCGCGGGTCTCGGTGCGATCCAGCGCATGCTCGTCATGGGACAGGCTGTCGTCGACCACGACGGTCACGGCCAGGCCGTGGGTCTGTCGCAGACGCTCCAGATAGCCGCGCTTTTCGTTCAGGACGTAGAGGGCGACGGCGCTCGGCGCGCGCAGCGTTACCGCTCCGCCGCCGGACCGCGCGGCTTCGACCTCGACGGCGCGCAACACCGCCAGCGCGCTGGATTCGGTCGAACGGACCCGGCCGACGCCGTTGCAGTGCGGGCAGACATGGGTGGTGCCTTCCAGCACGCCGGAGCGGCGTCGCTGGCGGCTGATCTCCATCAGGCCGAAGCCGGAAATCTTGCCCATCTGCACGCGGGCGCGATCCTCGTCGAGCGCGTCCTTCAGCTTCTTTTCGACGGCGCGGTTGTTCTTCGCCTCATCCATGTCGATGAAGTCGATGACGATCAGCCCGGCCAGGTCGCGCAGGCGCAATTGACGCGCGGCTTCCTCGGCGGCTTCCATATTGGACTTCAACGCCGTGGCTTCGACGTTGCGTTCGCGGGTCGAACGGCCGGAATTGACGTCGACGGCGACCAGCGCCTCGGTCTGATTGATCACCAGGTAACCGCCGGACTTCAGCGGCACCACCGGCGAATAGATCTGCGCCAGATGGTCCTCGACCTTGGCCTGCACGAACAGCGGCGTCGGGTCGCTGTAGTGCTGGATCTTCTTGGCCTGACTGGGCATCAGCATGCGCATGAAGTCGCGCGCTTCCTTGAAACTGGCCTCGCCCTCGACCCAGACGCCTTCGATATCCTTGTCGAACATGTCGCGGATGGCGCGTTTGACGAGGTCTTCCTCCTCGTAGATCAGCGCCGGCGCGATCGAATGCAGGGTACGGTCGCGGATGTTCTCCCAGAGCCGCATCAGATATTCGTAGTCGCGCTTCAGCTCGGCCTTGGTGCGCTTGGCGCCGGCGGTGCGCACGATCAGCCCCATGCCCTGCGGCACGCCGAGTTCCTGGACCAGGTTCTTCAGCCGTTTGCGGTCGGTGGCCGTG
>DASQSO010000092.1:0-2164 GCA_035642335.1 Caulobacteraceae bacterium | reverse complement strand
CGCTCCGCCTTGCGATCGGGCGCATAGATGTAGGCCACTCCAGGCGGGTCGGGTCCGTTCCACGGGCGGTCGTCCCGAGCGTAGGCCCAGAGCTGACCGGTCTTGGTGCGGCCGCGGCCGGGATCGAGCACCGGCGCCGTGGTCTCGTCAGCGAAGAGCTGCGGATTCCGACCTGATCCCGCCACCCGTTCCGGAATGATGCCGCCACCCGTTCCGGAATGATGCCGCCACCCATTCCGGAATGATCCCGCCAGGGATTCCGGTCATGCCGCCAGGGTCCGGGCGGGGCTTCGTCGACGCTAAGGTCGTTCCTTTTCGAGGAGGGGCTGATGCCGACGGAGAGGATCGCGATGCGCCGTGTGCGCGAGATGTTGAGACTGAAGCTGGACGCCGAGTTGTCGGTGCAGGAGGTGTCCCGGCGAACCGGCGTGGCGCGTTCGACGCTGCGCGAAATGCTGCAGCGGTTCGGCGCCTGCGGCCTGGCGTGGCCGTTGCCGCTGGAGCTCACCGACAAAGACCTGGAGCTTAAGCTCTACGGCGAAACCGGGACCAAGCAGGGCTATCGGCGTCGCGCCGAGCCGGACTGGGCGGCGGTGAACCGGGAGCTGAAGAGGAAGCACGTCACCCTGCAGATCCTGTGGGACGAGTACATCGAGGCGCATCCGGACGGGTACCGATACAGCCGGTTCTGCGAGCTTTATCGTAGCTGGGAAGCGCGCCTGCCGGTGACCATGCGCCAGGCGCATCTGGGCGGCGACAAGCTGTTCGTCGATTACGCTGGCGACACCGTGCCGGTGATCGTGGACCGGCGCAGCGGCAAGACCCAGCCGGCGCACATCTTCGTCGCGGTGCTGGGCGCGTCCAGCCTGACCTTCGCCTGCGCCACCTGGAGCGAGAAGCTGCCCGACTGGGCCGACGCCCATGTGCAGGCCTTCGCCTACTTCGGCGGCGCGGCCCGGCTGCTGGTGCCGGACAATCCCAAGGTGGCGATCATCAAGGCCTGCCTCTACGACCCGCAGGTGGGGCGCGCCTACAGCGAGCTGGCCGCCCACTATGACACCGCCGTGCTGCCGGCGCGGCCCAGGCGCCCGCGCGACAAGGCGAAGGTGGAAGCGGCGGTGCGCATCGTCGAGCGCTGGCTGCTGGGCAAGCTGCGCAACCGGCGCTTCTACAGCCTGGCCGAGGTGAACGCCGCGATCGGCGACCTGCTGGTCTGGCTCAATGACCAGCAGGTCCGCCGCTATCAGCGCCGCACGCGTCGCCAGCTCTTCGAGGAGATCGACGCCCCACGGCTGAAGCCGCTGCCGAGCGAGCCCTATGCGCTCGCCGAATGGCGCGTGCGCAAGGTGGGCCTGGACTACCACGTCGACGTGGACGGCCACTTCTACTCCGTCCCCTATCGCCATGCCCGCGAGACGGTGGAGGTGCGGCTCACCGCCCGCAGCGTGGAGATCTTCCTGCACGGCGAGCGCATCGCCGCCCACCTGCGCGGCTCCGGAGACGGCAAGCACACCACGATCACCGAGCACATGCCCGCCAGCCATCGCCGCTACAGCGACTGGACCATAGAGCGGATCCTGACCGACGCGCGGGCCTGCGGCCCCTCCGTGGCGCTGCTCTGCCAGATGATCCTGGAGCACCGGCCGCACCCCGAACAGGGCTTCCGCACCACGATGGGGATCGTGCGCCTGGCCAAGGTCTACGACGTCGCCCGCCTGGAGGCGGCCTGCGAGCGCGCCCTGCTGGTAAGTGCGCGCAGCTACGGCGCGGTCAAATCCATCCTCGACAACCGCCTGGACGGCCAACCCGTCCGGCGGCGTGACGGCGAGGCTGCGGCCGTCGTCCATCCCAACATCCGCGGCTCAACCTACTACCACTGAGGAGATCCGATGCTGACCCATCCCACCTTCGACCAACTCAACGCCCTGGGCCTCCAGGGCATGGCCAGAGCCTTCGGCGAACTGATCGAGAACCCCGAAGCCGCCGGTCTGGGACATGCCGACTGGCTGGCGCTGCTGCTGGATCGCGAAACCGTCCATCGACAGGACAAGCGCCTCGGGGCGCGGCTGCGCCACGCGCGCTTGCGCCACCACGCCGTCCCCGAGGACATCGATTACCGCGCTCACCGCGGCTTGGACCGCGGCGTGCTCATGACGCTCCTCAA
>DASQSO010000091.1:0-2886 GCA_035642335.1 Caulobacteraceae bacterium | reverse complement strand
CAGCTCAGCTTGTCGCCGCCGCGTCCCACTCAAGAAACTCCGGGGTTTCCAGCAACGCTTCGCCGTAGGCGCCGGCTGGGCCGGTGTCGCCGTAGTCAGTAAGCCTCACGCCGTAGCTGCGGAAGCGCGTCGCGACTGGCGTGTAGAAGGCGTCGGCGATCGACCAGGCGCCGAGCAGGAACGGGCCGTCGGCGGAAAACCGGCCGCGCAGGTCGTTCCACAGCGCCACGATGCGGCGGATGTCGATGTGGGTCGCCTCGGAGAGCTCGACCTCGGTCTTCAGGCTGAGGTCCATCGGGCATTCGCCGCGCAGGGACGGAAAGCCGGCGTGCATCTCGGCCGCCGCCGCCCGGCCCAGCGCCCGCCGCGCCGGGTCGGTCGGCCACAGCCCGGCGTCCGGGAAGCGGTCGGCGAGGTATTCGCAGATGGCCAGCGAGTCCCAGACGATGGTCTCGCCGTCCTTCAGCACCGGCACATGGCCGTTGGGCGAGCCGGCGGTGCGGGCGTTGGCGTTGGTTTCTGTGGAGCGCAGCCGGATCAGGGTTTCGGTGAACGGCTGGCCGGTGCGCTTCAGGGCCAGCCATGGCCTGAGCGACCAGCTCGACCAGACCTTGTCGCCGATCAGGATCTCCATGCGCGTCTCCGGCTGCGTTGCGCCCCCTTGGCGGGGCGGTGAAAGCGGGGTCTAGTCCGCCGCAAAGGCGCTGAAAAGCTTTGGCGTGCGTAAGCCCGCGCCGTTGGGGAACGTTCGAATGACCGACACCGCCGGCCGATCGCCCAGGCCGCTCTATTCGGAGGCCTATTCCAACTGGGTCGTCGTGGCCCTGATGCTGGTCTACACGTCGAATTTCATCGACCGCACGATCGTCGCCACCATCAGCCAGGCGATCAAGATCGACATGAAGATCACCGACTTTCAGGTCGGTCTCCTGGGCGGTCTCTCATTCGCCATTCTCTACACGATCCTGGCCATCCCCCTGGCGCGGGTGGCCGACAGGCACAACCGGGTGACGATCATCTCGGTCTCGCTGGCGGTCTGGTCGGGCATGACCGCGCTGTGCGGCCTGGCCTCCACCTTCCCGCTGCTGCTGCTGTGCAGGGTCGGCGTCGGCATCGGCGAGGCGGGATGCTCGCCATCGGCCCAGTCGCTGATCGCCGACTATTACACGCCGGCCAAGCGGGCGACGGCGCTCTCGATCTATTCGTTCGGCATTCCACTGGGCGCCATGATCGGGGCGATCAGCGGCGGGCTTTTGACGCAAAGCTTCGGCTGGCGGGTCGCCTTCGTGGTCGTCGGCCTGCCGGGCCTCTTGCTGGCGGTGCTGGTCAAGGCGACGGTGAGGGAGCCGCCGCGCGGCTATTCCGAGCCTTCCGGCACGGTGGATCCGACGCCGGCGCCATCGCTGCTGGCGGTGGCCAGGCGCCTGTTCGGCGGCCGCTCGTTCCGTCACATGACCGCCGGCGTGACGCTGGTGTCGTTCGCCGGCTACGGCATCGGCGCGTTCGCCAACCTCTATTTCCAGCGCCGTTTCGGCCTGAACTACGCCCAGGTGGGCGTGATCTTCGGCCTGATCGGCGGGATATCGAGCGGCGCAGGCACCATCCTCGGCGGCTGGATCGCCGATCGCCTCGGCAAGGCGGACTGGCGCTGGTACGCCTGGACGCCGGCGATCGGCGTCGCCATCGCCGCCCCCCTCTCGCTTGCGGTCTATCTGGCCCCAAGCTGGACCCTGGCGGCGGCGATCGCCATCCTTCCGGGCGTCTTCGGCTACACCTATCTCGGCCCGACCTGGGGCGTGCTGCACAACCTGGTCGAGCCTCGCTCGCGCGCGACGGCCACCGCGCTGCTGTTCTTCGTGCTCAACTTCGTCGCGCTCGGCGGCGGACCGCCGATCACCGGCGCGCTGATCGACGTCATCGGCAGGCATCTGTTCGCCGCGCGCGGCCTTGGCGACTTCCTGGTCCAGTGCCCGGGCGGCGTGGCGGCGCATCCCGCCATGACGCTCGCCTGCCACGCGGGCCTCTGGCACGCCACCCAGTACGGCATCATCTTGACCATGATCACCTATGTCTGGGGCTCGCTGCACTACGTTCTGGCCGCGCGCACCATCCGCGCCGACATGGCCGCCGCGGGCGTGGCGCGGGCGCAAGCCTGAGCTTTGCTTCGGCGCGTCCACGGCCTATCTAGCAGGCATGATCCCCCGTTATTCCCGCCCCGAGGCCGCGGCCATCTGGTCGCCGCAGGCCAGGTTCAAAATCATGTTCGAGATCGAGGCCCATGCGGCGGACGCCATGGCCGAGATCGGGACCATCCCGAAACTGGCCGCCGAGGCCATCTGGGAGCGGGGCCGGGACGCCGTCTGGGACGCGGGCCGCATCGACGAGATCGAGCGGGAGGTGAAGCACGACGTCATCGCCTTCCTGACCCATGTCACCGAGATCGTCGGGCCCGAGGCGCGCTTCCTGCACCAGGGCCTGACCTCGTCGGACGTCAACGACACCACCCTGGCCGTGCAGCTGGCTCGCGCCACCGATCTTCTGATCGAGGATGTCGACCTGGTGCTGGCGGCGCTGAAGAAGCGGGCCTTCGAATACCGGTTCACCCCGACCGTCGGCCGCAGCCATGGCGTGCACGCCGAACCGACCACCTTTGGCCTGAAGCTGGCCGGCCACCATGTCGAGTTCCAGCGCGCCCGCCGGCGGCTGGAGACCGCGCGGGCCGAGATCGCGGTCTGCGCCATCTCCGGCGCCGTCGGCACCTTCGCCAATGTCGATCCGCGCGTCGAAGCCCACGTGGCGGAGAAGCTGGGCCTCGAGATCGAGCCGATCTCGACCCAGGTGATCCCGCGCGACCGGCACGCCGCCTATTTCGCCACGCTGGCCGTG
>DASQSO010000090.1:0-15982 GCA_035642335.1 Caulobacteraceae bacterium | reverse complement strand
GCCAGATCGATCCCAAACCTGATAGCTTGCATCTCGGACGGTCTCCTCAGCTGGATTTGCAACACAGCCAGCTTGGCACATCTCGATGCCGTTCGGAGGCCGTCCACCCATCATGGCCCGACTCTTGTTCGGGCCACCCATTATCACCGTCTCGGATCAGGTGTTCATGGTTCCCCCGCATTCCGCCTTCGGCTGCGGCGGGGGATGACGGTTTAGGGGCGCTAGGCGAGTTCCTTCACCGCCTTCAGCACTTCGGAGGCGTGGCCGGTGACCTTGACCTTGCGCCAGACCTTGGCGATGCGGCCGGCCGCGTCGATCAGGTAGGTGGCCCGTTCGATGCCCATGTACTTGCGTCCGTACATGCTCTTTTCCACCCAGACGCCGTAACGCTCGACCACCGTGCCGTCGACGTCGGCGCCAAGAGGAAAGTTCAGACCGTACTTGGCCTTGAACCTGTCGTGGCTCTTCACCGGGTCTTTGGAGACCCCGATCACCGCCGCGTCCGCCGCCTTGAAGTCGGCGGCGGCCGCGGTGAAGGCCTGAGCCTCGCTCGTACAGCCCGAGGTGTCGTCCTTCGGGTAGAAATAGAGCACTAGGTTCTTGCCCTTGAAGTCGGCCAGCCGCACATGGCGACCGCCGTCCGCGGGCAAGTCGAAATCGGGGGCGGCATCGCCGACAGCTAGGTCCGCGGTCATTCTAGAATCCTGTCCTTGTAAAGGCGTACTCGTTTGTTGCCTTTCCGAAGCTCAGCTTCATCTCCGGGAATGGCGGCAAGGGCGTCTGCGTCAGTGACCTTCACACCGTTGATCCTGAAGCCACCGTTGGCGATTTGCCGACGAGCATCGGACTTGGACGTCGCAAAGTTCACCGCAATCATCATTTCGGTATTGGAAGAGGTTTCCCACCTCGCACTCGAGATGACGACCGAAGTCATCGCAGATGATAGCTGCCCTTCCTCGAACACCTTACGAGCCCCCTCGGCCGCTGTATACGCGGCATCCGAGCCGTACAGCAGGGCGGTCGCCTCGTTGGCCAGCACCTTCTTGGCTTCGTTGATCTCGGCGCCCTCAAACTTTTCCAATCGCGCGATCTCATCAAGGGGAAGCTCGGTGAAGAGCTTCAGGAAGCGGCCGACATCGGCGTCCTCGGTGTTTCGCCAGAACTGCCAGTATATGAACGGTGCCTCCTGCGGCCTTATTGGACTGAGCAGATCGGCGTTCAGCCAGACCGCGCCCTCGACCGTCTTGCCCATCTTCACCCCCGAGGCGGTGGTGACCAGGGGCGCGGTGACGCCGAAAGCCTCCTTGCTCTCGACCCGGCGGATCAGCTCGATGCCGTTGACGATATTGCCCCACTGCTCGGAACCGCCGAACTGCAGCCGGCAATCGTTGCGGCGGAGTAGCTCCAGAAAGTCCGTCGCCTGCATCAGCATGTAGTTGAATTCGAGGAAGGTCAGTGGCTGTTCGCGTTCCAGCCGGGTCTTGACCATCTCGAAGGACAGCATGCGGTTGATGGTGAAGTGCACGCCGTAGTCGCGCAGGAAATCGACGTAGCCGAGCTTTTCCAGCCAGTCGGCGTTGTTGACCATGATCGCGTCGGTTGGGCCGTCGCCGAACTTCAGGAATGGCATGAAAGCGCGGCGGATGCCGGCGATGTTCGCGTTGATCTGGGCTTCGCTCAGCAGCGGCCGTTGCTTGTCCTTGTCCGACGGGTCGCCGACCTTGGTGGTGCCGCCGCCCATGAGCACGATGGGGCGGTGGCCGGTCTGCTGCAGGCGGCGCAGGGTCATGATCTGCACCAGGCTGCCGACATGCAGGCTGGAGCCGGTGGCGTCGAAGCCGATATAGGCGCTGATCGGACCTTCCAGGGCCAGCCGATCCAGCCCCTCGATGTCGGTCGCCTGGTAGACATGGCCGCGCTCGATGAGAGTCCGCACGAGATCGGACTTCGGCTTGAACGTGGAGAGATCGGCTTCGGCTGGCATGGACGGGTTCCTTGATCTGGCTTTCGGCCGGAGACCGTCTCTTGGCAAGAGCCCGACGCCGACCATCTGGCGGCGGGACATGATGAACCGGCCGCTCGCTAGTTGGGCGAGCGGTAATAGGGCTGGCGTTGGCAAGCTGCGTCGGTCATCGGCGCGGTTGGTACGGCTGGGGGTGGGGGCGCGTCAAGGGGTGATAGGCTCAGCGCCAATCCGGCCCCGAGACCGTGGCGCTGAAGACGCCGCTCGCGATCATGCGCTGGATGTCGGCGGGTTTGGAGAGGCCCCAGGGGCCGGTCTTCAGGCCGAGGGCGTCGGCTTCGGCGACCCGCTCGGGGGTGACGTCGGTGAAATAGGGCGACCATTCCATGCCGCCGTGGGCCTTGATCGCCGCGAGTTCGGAGCCGCCGAAATGCCGCGGATCGGCGCCGTCGAACCACGGGGAATCGCGGCCCTCGTCGACGTAGCCGGGACGGCGCGGGATCGTCAGGTGCGCGGTGGCGATCTCGGGAACGCGGGCTGTGGCCAGGCGCAGCACGCTCCAGTCGAAGGCGATGATCTTGGCGCCGGCGACATAGTCGGCCGCCTCCAGGGCGTCGATCACCGCGTCGGTGACGGCCTGCGGCGCCGGCGCGTCGTCCGGCCGGGTCGGGTGGGTCTTGATCTCGACATAGATCAACCGGCGTGGCCCCGAGGCGGCGTTCAGGGCGTCAAGAAGTTCGGGCAGGGTGGGGATACGGGTGCCGTCGATGGCGTCGAGATCGGGGTGCGCCAAGTCGGACGCGGAGCCGGGGCGCGGGCGGCCGATGTCGTAGCGGCGCAGCGCCTCCAGGCTCATGGTCTTCAAGGGTGCGCTACGCTCGGCCAGCCATTCGCCGTCCAGCCGGGTGGCGTCGGGGCTCAGCCAGTAGTCGTGGTGGGCGACCACATGGCCGTCGGCGGTCATCTGCACGTCGATCTCGATGCCGTCGATGGGCGCGGCGATGCAGCGCTCGGCGCCTTGCAGGCTATTGGCCGGCCGGATCCCGTAGCCGGTGGCGCCGGCGACGATCAGCGTGTTGGGCCTGGTCATGGGTAGCGCTCCTTGGTTGGGCGGGACGGTCCGCCTTAGATCACGGAACCGGTGTTTATGTGACAGCCCCGTCGGTGGTCGCGCATGAGGTCCATTGGCCATGGGGCGATTTTGCCGCCGGCGATCCCTAAAGAGTTCACCCGCCAAGGGCTGACAGGCGGCCGCTTTGGGTCGATGCTGGGGATCACGACGCCCGGAGCGGCGCATTCAGGAGGAAGCCATGACCAAGGTTGAATTCAACCGGACGGCCAAGCCGCCGTTCAAAACGCGCTACGGCAACTATATCGGCGGCGCCTGGCGCGAGCCGGTCTCGGGCCGGTATTTCGAGAACACCTCGCCGATCAACGGCCAGGTGATCTGCGAGATCGCCCGCTCCGAAGCGCCTGACGTGGAGCTGGCCCTCGACGCCGCCCACGCCGCCAAGGACGCCTGGGGCCGCACCAGCGTCGCGGAACGGTCGAACCTTCTGAACCGCATCGCCCAGGTGATGGAGGACAACCTGCCGCTGTTGGCCGCGGCCGAGACCTGGGACAACGGCAAGCCGATCCGCGAGACCATGGCCGCCGATCTGCCGCTGGCGGTCGACCACCTGCGCTATTTCGCCGGCGCCATTCGCGCCCAGGAAGGCGGCATCTCGCAGATCGACGACGACACCGTCGCCTACCATTTCCACGAGCCGCTGGGCGTGGTCGGCCAGATTATTCCCTGGAACTTCCCGCTGCTGATGGCGATCTGGAAGCTGGCGCCGGCCCTGGCCGCCGGCAACTGCGTGGTGATCAAGCCGGCCGAACAGACCCCGGCCTCGATCCTTTTGTTCGCCGAACTGATCGACGGCATCCTGCCGGCTGGTGTGCTCAATATCGTCAACGGCTTCGGCCTTGAGGCCGGCAAGCCGCTGGCCTCGTCCCCGCGCATCGCCAAGATCGCCTTCACCGGCGAGACCACCACGGGGCGGCTGATCAGCCAGTACGCCAGCCAGAACCTGATCCCGGTGACCCTGGAGCTGGGCGGCAAGTCGCCGAACATCTTCTTCAAGGACGTCACCGCCGAGGACGACGACTTCTTCGACAAGGCCATCGAGGGGTTCGTGATGTTCGCCCTGAATCAGGGCGAGGTCTGCACCTGTCCAAGCCGCGCGCTCATTCATGAGTCCATCTACGACCGGTTCATGGAGCGGGCGCTGAAGCGGGTCGAGGCCATCGTCCAGGGCGATCCGCTGGATCCCGCCACCATGATCGGCGCCCAGGCCTCCAGCGAGCAGCTGGAGAAGATCCTGAGTTATTTCGACATCGGTCGGCAGGAAGGCGCCAAGGTGCTGATCGGCGGCGAACGGGCCGAGATGCCGGGCGACATGGCCGGCGGCTTCTACGTCAAGCCGACCGTGTTCCGCGGCGACAACAGCATGCGCATCTTCCAGGAGGAGATTTTCGGCCCGGTGGTGTCGGTGACCACCTTCAAGGACGACGACGAGGCGCTGTCGATCGCCAACGACACCCTCTACGGCCTGGGTGCCGGAATCTGGAGCCGCGACATCAACCGCTGCTACCGCTTCGGCCGCGCCATCCAGGCCGGGCGGGTGTGGACCAACTGCTACCACGCCTATCCGGCCCACGCGGCCTTCGGCGGCTACAAGCAGTCGGGCATCGGGCGGGAGAACCACCGGATGATGCTGGACCACTACCAGCAGACCAAGAACATGCTGGTCAGCTACAGCCCCAAGAAGCTGGGTTTCTTCTAGCGGCGGGCCAGCTCACGTTGGTTTGTGTTTCCGTCTTGGCCCGACTTGTTCGGGCCACCCATGAACACCGACTTGGACCAGTGTTTGTGGGTCCCCCGCACTCTGCCGCTAAAGCGGCTCCAGCGGGGGATGACGGGATTTATTAGGAGGCTTACGATGAGCGACGTCACCGCAACCGCGCCCAACCGCGTCGGCGCCACCCCCGAGGCGTTGGGCTTCATCGCTGAGCTGACGGCGAAACATGGGCCGATCCTGTTTCACCAGTCCGGCGGTTGCTGCGACGGCTCCTCGCCCATGTGCTACCCAAAGGGCGACTTCCTGATCGGCGACCGCGACGTGCAGCTGGGCGAGATCGGCGGCGCGCCGGTCTATATCGGCGCGGCCCAGTTCGAGGCCTGGCGGCGCACCCGGCTGATTATCGACGTGGTGCCGGGGCGCGGCGGCATGTTCTCGCTCGACAACGGCACCGAGCGCCGGTTCCTGACCCGCTCCCACGCCTTCACCGACGAGGAGCTGGCGTCGCTGGAGGCCTGACCGTCCACCAGCTTTGCTTCAGCCTGGCCGCGGGCGGACGGCCGATTGACCCCCGCGGCCGCCTCGCCCATGCAGGGCGCCTGGGAGGGATCGATGCGCGTCCTTGGCTTCATGACCGGCACTTCGCTCGATGCGGTCGACATGGCCGTGATCGAGACCGATGGCGAGGCCATCCAGGGACTGGGCCCCGCCGGCGAGAAGAAGCTCGATCCGGGGGTCAGGGCGCTGGTCGAGGAGGCCATCGCCGCGGCCTTCCGCTGGCCGGTTGGCGAACCAGAGCCGGCAATCTTCGGCCTCGCCGCCGCCGCCATCGCCGCCGAGCACGTGGCGGCGGGCGAGGACTTCATGACGCGGCACCGGCTGTTGCCCGAAGACCTCGACCTGATCGGCGTGCACGGCCAGACCATATTGCATGAGCCGCCGATCCCCGGCCGGCCGGTCGGGCGCACCGTGCAGCTGATCGACGCCGGCGCGGTGGCGCGCGGGCTGGGCGTGGCGACGGCCTACGACTTCCGCTCAGACGACGTGGCGGCGGGCGGGCAGGGCGCGCCGTTGGCGCCGGTCTACCACGCGGCCCTGGCGCGCTATTCGCAACTGCCGGCGCCTACCGCGGTGATCAACCTGGGCGGGGTCGGCAATGTCACCCTGATCGGCGCGCGCGGCGACATCGAGGCCTTCGACACCGGTCCGGCCAACGGCATGATCGACCTATTGGTCCAGGCTCGCACCGACGCCCGCTACGACGCCGACGGGGCCCTGGCGCGGGCGGGACGGGTGGATGAGGCGGTGCTGGCGGCCTACCTCGCCCACCCTTATTTCGGCCGCACCGGACCGAAGTCCCTCGACCGGTTCGACTTCTCCCTGGATCCAGTGGCCGGGCTTGCGCTGGAAGACGCCGCGGCGACGCTCACCGCCTTCGCCGCCGAGGCGGCCGCGCGCGGGGTGAAGGCGGCGTCGGAAATCCCCCTGCGCCTGGTGGTCACCGGCGGCGGACGGCGAAACCCCGCGCTAATGGACGCCATCCGCGAGCGGCTGCCGCTGCCGGTGCTTTCGGCCGAGGACGTGCACTGGCGCGGCGACTCGATCGAGGCCGAAGCCTTCGCCTACCTCGCCGCCCGCTGCCTGATGGGCCTGCCGATCTCGTTCCGGGACACGACGGGCGTCCCTGAGCCCATGACCGGCGGCCGGATCGCGCGGGTTTAAAGACTTCTCCTTAAGCCGGGTCGGCGGCCAGGCGCTTGTCGAGGTAATCGGCCACATGGCTTTCCACGTCGGGCAGGTTGTGGCCCCAGAAATGGTCGGCGCCGTCGATGACGTCGTAGTCGATGACGATGCCTTTCTGGGTGCGCAGCTTGGTGACGACGCGCTCGACCTCGGTGGGCGGCACCACGGTGTCGGCCGAGCCGTGCAGGAAGAGGCCCGAGGCCGGGCAGGGGGCCAGAAAGCTGAAATCATAGGCGTTGGTCGGCGGCGAGACCGAGATGAAGCCATCGGTTTCCGGCCGCCGCATCAGAAGCTGCATGCCGATATAGGCGCCGAAGCTGTAGCCGGCGACCCAGGTCTGCGAGGCGGCCGGGTTGGTAGTCTGCAGCCAGTCCAGCGCCGTCGCTGCGTCGGCCAGCTCGCCGATGCCGGCGTCGAACTCGCCCTGGCTGCGGCCGACCCCGCGCAGGTTGAAGCGCAGCACCGAAAAGCCGCGCTTCATGAACAAAAGGAAGAGCTGCGCGACCACCGGGTGGTTCATGTTGCCACCCGCGCGCGGGTGCGGGTGCATGATCAGCGCGATGGGGGCGCCCTCGCGCTTGCCGGGCGAATAGCGCCCCTCGATCCGACCGGCCGCTCCAGTCAGAACCACTTCAGGCATGTCGTCTCCGGCTTAGATTGCGCATCAGAATTGTTGACTAATTTAGTCGGTCTTCCTAGATCAGCCTCTCATATGGGAACGGCCGGCCCGGAAGGCCGCGGTTCTTAGCACAGGCGATGTTTCAAACGCACGGATTCTAGGCATCCGGGTTTGGACGAGGGTTCAGGCTATGAAGCTCAGCACCAAGGGCCGCTATGCGGTGATGGCCATGACCGACCTGGCCGGCCATGCCGATCGCCGCGCGGTTTCGCTGGCCGAGATCGCCGAACGCCAGCAACTTTCCGTGGCTTACCTGGAACAGCTGTTCGCCCGCATGCGGCGCCGCGGCCTGGTGGTTTCGTCGCGCGGGCCCGGCGGCGGCTACCGGCTGGCGCGGCCAGCGGCGGAAACCAGCATCGCCGAGGTGGTCACCGCGGTCGATGAGCCGCTGCGCGCCACCCGCTGCGCCGGAAGGGGCGGCGCCGCCGGCTGCATGCGCGGCGGGGCCAAGTGCCTCACCCACGACCTCTGGGAAGAGACCGGCCGGCAGATTCAGACCTATCTGGCCAGCATCTCGCTGGCCGACGTGCTCAGCGGCCAACTTAGGCGCGAACCGGCGGTGGCCGCATGATCCTGCTTCGCCGAGGCTACGCGGGACCGCGATCAATCCTTCGAAGCTCCGAAGGAGCGAAGTAGGATGAGCGCGGTCTATCTCGACTACAACGCCACCGCCCCGATCCGGCCCGAGGCGGCCGAGGCCGTTGCGTGCGCCTTGCGCATAGGAGGCAATCCGTCATCGGTGCATGCCACCGGCCGCACCGCCCGCGCGGCGGTGGAGCTGGCTCGCGTCCAGGTCGCCGCCCTGGTCGGCGCGCCGGACGAGGCGGTGACCTTCACCAGCGGCGGCACCGAGGCCAACGCCCTGGCCATCGAAAGCGCTTTCGCGACCGGCGTGCGCAAGCCCCTGATCGGCCTGGCGGAACACGCCAGCGTCATGGAAAACGCCCTGGCCAGCCGCAACTGGGTTGAAGGCTGGCCGGTGACCGCCGACGGCGCGGCCGATCTCGACTGGCTGGCCGACCGGCTGAAGCGGTGGAGGATCGAGGACGGACCGGTGTTCGCGGCGATGTCGCTGGCCAACAACGAGACCGGTGTGATCCAGCCCGTCGCCGAGGCCGCCGCCCTGGTCCACGACGCCGGCGGGCGGTTGCATGTCGATGCGACCCAGGCCGCTGGCAAGATCGCGGTCGATATCGCCGCGCTCGACGCCGACACCCTGGCGCTGTCCGCTCACAAGTTGGGCGGGCCGCAAGGCGTTGGCGCCCTGGTTTCGGGGCCGGGCGCGGTGCTGTCGCGGCGTCTGCATGGCGGCGGCCAGGAGCGCGGCCGGCGCGCCGGCACCGAGAACGTCGCCGGCATCGCCGGTTTCGGCGCCGCGGCCTCGGCCGCCGAACGCGATCTTCCCCATTTCGCCGACCAGGCCGCCTGGCGCGATGCGGCGCAGCTGCGGCTCGAACAGGGCGCCGCGGTCACCGTTTTCGGCGCCAAGGCCGGGCGGCTGGCCAGCGTGCTCTGCTTCGCCAGCCGCGGCCTCGACGCCGAGCGGCAGGTGATGGCGCTGGACCTGGACGGGGTCATGGTGTCGGCCGGCGCCGCCTGCTCGTCCGGCAAGGTCACGCCCAGCCACGTGATCACCGCCATGGGCTTTACGGCCCTGGCTGGCCAGGCCATCCGCGTCAGCGGCGGCTGGGCCACCACCGAGGACGACTGGCGTCGTTTCGCGGACGCCTGGCTCGCCATCCACAACCGCATTTCCGCGCGCCACCGCGTGACGGCCGCTTAGGGAGTTTCAGTCATGGCCGCCGTCAAACAAACCGTCGATCAGGTCGAGGCGCTGGAAGCCTACAAGCACGGCTTCGTTACCACCCTTGACCAGGAATTCGCGCCCAAGGGCCTCAGCGCCGACACCGTTCGCTTCATCTCGGCCAAGAAGAACGAGCCGGACTGGATGCTGCGGCTCAGGCTGGAAGCCTTCGAGCGCTGGCTGGCCATGGAGGAGCCGCACTGGGCCAAGATCGCCCATAGCCCCATCGACTATCAGGACGCCTACTACTACGCCGCGCCGAAGACCAAGGCCGGGCCGATGAGCCTCGACGACGTCGATCCGGAGGTGCTGGCCACCTACGCCAAGCTGGGCATCCCCTTGCGCGAGCAGGAAGTGCTGGCCGGCGTGAAGGGCGCCCCCAAGTACGCGGTGGATGCGGTGTTCGACAGCGTATCGGTGGTGACCACCTTCAAGAAGGAGCTGGCCGAGGCAGGGGTGATCTTCTGCTCGATGTCGGAAGCCATCCGCGAGCATGGCGACCTGGTGCGCCAGTACCTGAGCTCGGTGGTGCCGGTCTCGGACAACTATTTCGCCTGCCTGAACAGCGCCGTCTTCTCCGACGGCAGCTTCGTCTATGTGCCGCCAGGCGTGCGCTGCCCGATGGAGCTTTCCACCTATTTCCGCATCAATGCCGCCGAATCCGGCCAGTTCGAGCGCACCCTGATCATCGCCGACAAGGGCGCCTACGTCTCCTACCTGGAGGGCTGCACCGCCCCCATGCGCGACGAGAACCAGCTGCACGCCGCCGTGGTCGAGCTGGTCGCCCTGGACGACGCCGAGATCAAATACTCCACGGTGCAGAACTGGTACCCGGGCGACGCGCAGGGCAAGGGCGGCATCTACAACTTCGTCACCAAGCGCGCCGACTGCCGCGGCGACCGCTCCAAGGTGTCGTGGACGCAGGTGGAGACCGGCTCGGCGATCACCTGGAAATACCCGTCCTGCATCCTGCGCGGCGACGGCTCTTCTGGCGAATTCTATTCGATCGCGGTGACCAACAACCGCCAGCAGGCCGACACCGGCACCAAGATGATCCATCTGGGCCGCGACACCCGCTCGCGGATCATCTCCAAGGGCATCTCGGCCGGCGGCTCGTCCAACACCTATCGCGGCCTGGTTTCCGCCCACCCGAAGGCAGCCAACGCGCGCAACTTCACCCAGTGCGACAGTCTCCTGATCGGCAAGTCCTGCGCCGCCCACACCGTTCCCTACATCGAGGCGCGCAACGCCACCGCGCGGCTGGAGCACGAGGCGACCACGACCAGGCTTTCCGAGGAGCAGCTGTTCTACGTCATGCAGCGCGGCCTCAGCCAGGAGGACGCCGTCGCCCTGCTGGTCAACGGGTTCGTCCGCGAGGTGCTGCAGGAACTGCCCATGGAGTTCGCCGTCGAGGCGCAGAAGCTGGTGGCCATCAGCCTGGAGGGCAGCGTCGGATGACCCTTCAAGCCATCGACCACGTCCAGGCCGCCATGCCGGTGGGCGAGGAGGAGAGGGCGCGGGCCTTCTACCGCGACCTGCTCGACCTGCCCGAGCAGCCAAAGCCGCCGGAACTGGCCAAGCGCGGCGGCTGCTGGTTCGAAAGCCCGTCGGTGAAGGTGCATTTGGGCGTCGAGACCCCGTTCACCCCGGCGAAAAAGGCGCACATCGCCTTCCGCGTCGATGACGTGGCCGCCCTGGCCGCCCGCGCCCGCGCTGGCGGGTTTGAAGTCGTCGATGACGAGGAGTTGGCGGGCCACGAGCGCATCTACATCTACGACCCCTTCGGCAATCGGCTGGAGTTCCTGAAGCCGTTGGAGACCACCGCGTAATGCTCACCATCAAAGACCTGCACGTCCGCGTCGGCGAAGCGGAGATCATCAAGGGACTCAGCCTCGATCTGCCAGCCGGCGAAGTGCATGCCATCATGGGGCCGAACGGGGCCGGCAAGTCGACCCTGGCCTACGCCCTGGCCGGACGGCCGGGCTATGAGGTGACACGAGGAACGGCGACCTACGACGGCGAAGACCTGCTCGCGATGACGCCGGATCAGCGGGCGGCGAAGGGCGTCTTCCTGTCCTTCCAGTATCCGCTGGAGCTGCCCGGCGTACCGGGGCTGACCTTCCTGCGCACGGCGTTGAACGCCCAGCGCAAGGCGAGGGGTGAGGACGAGATCGCCGCGCCCGCCTTTCTGAAACTGGCCAGGGACAAGGCCGCGGCGCTGAAGATCGATTTCGACATGCTGCGCCGGCCGCTGAACGTCGGCTTTTCCGGCGGCGAGAAGAAGCGCATGGAGATTTTCCAGATGTCGCTGTTTTCGCCGCGCCTGCTGGTGCTCGACGAGACCGATTCCGGCCTGGATATCGACGCGCTCAAGGTTGTCGCCGATGGGGTCAACGCCGCCCGCGCGCCGGACGTCGCCATGCTGGTCATCACCCACTACCAGCGCCTGCTCGACTATATCCGCCCCGACCGCGTCCACGTGCTGGCCGCCGGCCGCATCGCCGCCTCGGGCGGGCCGGAACTGGCCCACGAGCTGGAGCGGGAAGGCTATGACAAGTATGCCCCCCTTCGCCAAGGCTCCGGAGGGCAGGCCGAGCGCCTGTCCGCCAAAGCCGCGCAAGGAGCGTAGGCGGATGAGCCTGGCGCGCGCCATCAAGACCGGCGATGTCGCCGAACTGCCGTCGCGCCGCGACGAGGATTGGCGTTGGACCGATCTGCGCGGCCTGATCCGCGCCCTGCCGGCAGCCTCGCCGCCGGGCGATGCGGCGGCGTTGGCGCCAGGGCCGTTCGACGATTTGGCGACCGAGACCATCATCTTCCTGAACGGCCGGCGGCTTTCCGGCGCCGGTCCAATCGTGGTCACGGCCGACGCGCCACGGGTAATCGCGCTGAGGTTCATCTCTCAAGCCAATGAAACGACTCATCATTGTGCTTTGAGCGTTGCTCTCGAGCCTGGCGCCGTCATGACCCTGTTGGAAAGCTATGAGGGCTCCGGCACGGGCTATGTGGCGGATGTCGAACTGGACGTCTGGCTGAACGAAGGCGCGCGGCGTGTTCCAGGGCCGCATCATCGTCAATCGCGGCGCGGACGGGACCGACGCGCGCATGGGCCACCACGCCCTGATCCTCTCCGAACGCGCCGAGGTGGACGCCAAGCCGGAGCTGGAGATCTACGCCGACGACGTCTCCTGCAGCCACGGCAACACCGTCGGCGCGCTGGACGAGGAGGCGCTGTTCTACATGGCCCAGCGCGGCCTGCCGGACGCGCGGGCCCGCGTGCTGCTCACCGAAGCCTTTGTCGGCGAAGTGGTCGATCGGATCGAGCACGAGGGCGCCCGCGACATCGCCCGCGCCTGGGTTGCCGAGCAATTTAGGGGAGTGACATGACCCACGCTCCGCTCATCCCCTCGAAGGCCGGGACCCAGGTTTTTTCGACCACCAAGCCCACCAAGCCCACCAAGGGCGCCAAGGGTCAGAGCCGACTTTTTCTCTTCTTGGTGTGCTTGGTGGCCTTTGTGGTCGAATCTGCGGCGCTGCCGTTGCTCACCCGTCGCAGAATAAAAAACCGTGGCCCCCGCCTTGGCGGGGATGAGCGGTTTGTATTTGAGGCCGCGGCATGAGCTTCGACCCCGAAAGCGTCCGCGGCCAGTTTCCAATCCTGCAACGCCAGGTGAACGGCCACCCCTTGGTCTATCTGGACAACGCCGCCTCGGCGCAGAAGCCGCGGGCGGTGATACAGGCCATGACCGGGGCGATGGAGGGCTCCTACGCCAACGTCCACCGCGGCCTGCACACCCTCGCCAACGAAACCACTGAAGCCTATGAAAAGGCTCGTGAAAGCGTGCTCGACCTGATCAACGCCGCCAGCGCCGCGGAGATCATCTTCACCAAGGGCGGCACCGAGGCGATCAACCTAGTCGCCGCCTCCTTCGGCCTGGATCTCTATACCGGCGACGAGATTCTGCTCTCGGAGATGGAGCACCACGCCAACATCGTGCCTTGGCACTTCCTGCGCGAGCGCAAGGGCGTGGTCTTGAAGTTCGTCCCCATCACCGACGACGGCCAGTTCGACCTCGCGGCCTTCCAAGCCCTCCTGGGCCCGAAGACGCGGATGGTCGCCGTCTCGCACATGTCCAACGTCACCGGCACGGTCAATCCGGTCGCCGAGATCATCGCCGCCGCCCACGCCCACGGCGTGCCTGTGCTGTTGGACGGCTGCCAGGCCATCGTGCACGAGGCGGTGGACGTCCAGGCGCTGGATGTCGATTTCTACGCCTTTTCAGGCCACAAGCTCTACGGCCCAACCGGCATCGGCGTGCTTTATGGCAAGGCCGAGCGGCTGGCGGCGCTGGCGCCCTACCAGGGCGGCGGCGAGATGATCGGCCATGTGCGACTTGACGACATCACCTATGGCGAGGCGCCGCACCGGTTCGAGGCCGGCACCCCGCCGATCGTCGAAGCGATCGGCCTCGGCGCCGCTATCGACTGGCTGACGTCGCTGGACCGGCCGGCCATCGCCGCCCACGAGCACGCGCTCTACACCCGTGTGAAGACCCGCCTGAACGGGGCCAACTGGCTGACCGAGATCGGCACGGCGCCCGGCAAGGGCGCGATCTTTTCCTTCAATGTCGAGGGCGCCCACGCCCACGACATCGCCCAGCTTTTGGACCGCTATGGCGTCGCCGTGCGGGCCGGCACCCATTGCGCGGAGCCCTTGATGCGGCGTTTTGGCGTCACCGCCAGCGCGCGCGCCTCTTTCGCCCTATATAATACGCTGACGGAGGCTGACGCCTTCGTCGACGCGCTTGTAAAAGCTCAAACCTTTTTCGCGTAGAGACCGCTAAGCATGACCGACGCCCGTTTAGCCGACGAACCCAAGGCCTCCGCCCTCAGCCAGGCGGAGCTCGACGCCTTGACCGACCAGCTGGTCGATCAGCTGAAGACGGTGTTCGACCCGGAAATCCCCGTCGACATCTACGAGCTTGGCCTGATCTACAAGGTCGACGTTTCCGACGACCGGGACGTGGCCATCGACATGACCCTGACCGCGCCGGGCTGCCCGGTGGCCGGCGAGATGCCGGGCTGGGTCGAGGATGCGGTGATGGGGATCGACGGGATCAAATCCTGCACCGTCAACCTGGTGTTCGACCCGCCGTGGGATCCCTCGCGCATGTCCGACGAGGCCAAGCTGCAGCTGAATATGTTTTGATGGCCATGGAAACCGCAAGCCAACCCCGCGCCCGCCGCCCGCGGCCCAAGGTCGTCACGCTCACCGATCGCGCCGCCGAGCGCGTTCTGGAGATCATGGGCCGGGCCGAGAAGCCCTATGCCGGCCTGCGCGTGGGCGTGAAGAATGGCGGCTGCGCCGGTCAGGAATACGTCATCGAATACGCCGAGACGGCCAGCCCGCTCGACGAGATCGTCGAGGACAAGGGTGTCACCATCCTGATCGAGCCCAAGGCGGTGCTTTTCCTGCTGGGGTCCGAGGTGGACTACGAAACCAGCAAGCTCTCGGCCAAGTTCGTCTTCCACAATCCGAACGAGACCGACGCCTGCGGTTGCGGCGAGAGCGTCACCATCGAGCCCGCCGCCGCCCGCGACTGACCAGACGGAAGTCTTCGTCGAGCGCGACTGAGTACAGCGGAAGACCTTTCGCTGTATTCGCTCGGTCGGTGTTATTTCGCGATAAAATTCTCCAAATCCCGCATAAATCGTCTATGTTCGGCGGCTTAACCACGGGATGCCGAACATGATCGCCGGTCGCGCCGCCTCTCAAGATCGTGAGATTTTCACCGTCACGCGCCACCTGAATGGCTGGGCCGTCGAGCACAATGGCGACTTCCTCGACGCCTCGACCTCGAAGGAGGAAGTCCGCGCCGCCGCCCATCGGCACGCGCGCGCCGCCCACGACGCCGGCAAGGCCTGCCAGGTGACGGTGAGCGACGAGACAGGCTTCTTCCATGCCGGCCAGGGCGGTCGGCGCTAGGATTTCGCATGGAGAGGCGCCCGTGAGCGCGGCCTCACGGGGGCCGGGTGGTCCTCAAATCGCCGCGCGAAGGCTAAGCTAATGAGCGCCAAGACCGCCAAGACCCAGACCTCCACGACCCCGCGCGCGCCGGACATCGGCGATCTCCGCTCGGCCATCGACAAGGCCGAGACGCAAGGCATCGCGCGCGACGACATGCTGCTGCATCTCACCCTGCGCGACGAGTCGATGATCAAGCGCAGCCGGTCGGTCGGCGTCGATGAGGTCAGCTTCGCCGACGGCCAGATGCGGTTCGTCGGCGTGAAGGTTGTGGCGGCGTCGGGCGGCACGAGCAGCCTCGAGGCGCCGGCGGTCGCCTAGGCGTCCGATTACCGCCAGAGTCCGGGCCGCCGAGCCGCTATCAGTCGCCCCGCGGGCTGCGTAGCAGGAAGGCGGGCGTGTCGGCGCCGAAGCCGCGGACGTTGTCGCTGTCGCGATCGTCCCGGTCTTCGCGCCGCTCGTGGCGGGCGGGACGATCGGGCTTGGGGGCGGGCTTAGGGCCGGCCTCCGTCTTGACAGCGGCGTCGGGTTTGTTGTTGCGCGGCCGGGAACGTGGACGCTCGGATCGGCGGGCCGGCTCGGCAACCGCCGTCGGCGCGGGCGCGGTTTGGGCCGTGGGTTCAGCCGCCGGCATGGCAGCGGGTGTCGCCACGGCCGGCGTCATCGCCGCATGTTCGCTGACGGGCCGGCGTTCGCGGGGAGCATAATCCCGCGCCGGGCCGCGGCCGCCGCGGCCCTTTTCGCGGGGACGGCTTTCCTTCACCTGGCTCCAGTCGATGTCGAGCGTGACCTCGTCCGGGGCCTGGCCGATCAGCTTCAGCACCTTGTCCAGGGATCGGGAGTCCGCCGGCGTGACGATCATGAAGGTGTCGCCCGACTTGCCGGCCCGGCCGGTGCGGCCGATGCGGTGGACATAGTCGTCGGC
>DASQSO010000089.1:0-3349 GCA_035642335.1 Caulobacteraceae bacterium | reverse complement strand
CCGATGCTGATCGCACGTCTCGAGCCGGGCGCGCCGCCGCCGGGTGGCCCCCAGCTCGGGTTCGCCGGGGTCGGCAAGCCGTGGAAGGTCGAGCGCGCCCTGGTCGCCGCCGGCTGCGATCTTGTCGACTTCATCCCCCTCCCCGACCACGCCGAGTTCACGGAGACGACCCTGCGCGCCATCGCCACCCGCGCCGAACGCCTAGGCGCCGGCCTGGTCACCACCGAAAAGGACTGGATCCGCCTGCCGCCGGAGTGGCGCGCGCGCGTCGCCGCGTGGCCGGTGCGGGCGGTGTTCGAGGATGCCGCGGCGCTGGATGCGCTGCTGGCGCGGATATGACCGAGCCAGACCCCCTTCTCGACGCCCTGGTCGAGCGGCTCCAGCGTGACGAGGCCTGCCACACCATCATCCTCTATGGCTCCAGGGCGCGCGGCGACGCCATCGCCCAGAGCGACTACGACGTCATCGCCTTCCGTGACCGGGACGGCACGGTCTTCCGCGAGGCTGGGCGCTGGCGGGGCGCGCTGATCGACCTCTTCATCTATCCGACCACCCGCGCTGAAAGCGCCGACGTCGATCTAATCCATATCCTGGGCGGCAAGGTGCTCGTCGATCGAGACGGCCTCGGCCAACGACTGCTCGATCGATTGGACGAACTCCACGCGGCCGGCCCGGCGGCATTGCCGGCGGACGAACTCGCCGCTCGACGGGCCTGGTGCTGGAAGACGCTGGACCGCCTCGCGCGCGGCGACATCGAAGGCGACTATCGGCGCGCGTGGCTGTTGACCACGCTGCTCGAGACCTATTTTGTCCTGCGCAACGCTTGGTATCCCGGCCCGAAGGCCGCATTCGAGCAACTGCGCGCCAGCGACCTGGGCGCCTATGCTCTGTTCGAGGCGGCGCTCGAGCTGAACGCCCCGCTCGAAGCGATCGAAGCCCTGGTCGAACGGGTCAGCGGCCCGCGCGCCGACGGCTAGCTCGCGCCGGCCTTCTCGGCGAACTTCCAAGCCGCCGCGCCCAGCGCCGGCACGCGGGCGGCCATGGCGGCGGCTTGCGGGCTGTTGGCGGTGCCGTCGCGGGCGCGGCCGACGATGCCCTGGATGATCCCGGCCAGCCGGAAGATATTGTAGGAGAAGTACCAGTTCAGGTCCGGCAGGCCAGAGCGGCCGGTCAGGCGGCAATATTCCCCGACATACTCCTCCATGGTCGGAATGCCGTGGGCCTCTTTGTCCTCGATCGAGGCGATCGAGCCGTTCACCCACTGCATCAGGAGGTTGGAAAAGTCCGCCAGCGGATTGCCGATGGTGGAGAGCTCCCAGTCCAGCACCGCGGCCACCCGCGATTCCGTCGGGTGCATCACCATGTTGTCCAGCCGGTAGTCGGCATGGACGATGGAGTGCTGCAGGTCTTCGGGCGCGGTCTTCGGCAGCCACTCGATCAGCCGCTCGATCGTATCGATGTGCTCGGTTTCCGAGGCCTTGTACTGCTTGGTCCAGCGGTCGATCTGGCGCAGCATGTAGTTGCCCGGCCGGCCATAGTCGCCAAGGCCGATCTTCTCGTAATCGGTGTTGTGCAGGTCGGCGAGGGTCTTCAGCGACGCCATGTGGATAGCGTGGCGCTCGGCCGGCTGGTAGTCGGGCAGGGTCTGGTCCCACAGGACGCGGCCCTCGACCATATCCATGACGTAGAACATGGTGCCGATGACTTCGTCGTCCGTACACAGACCATAGGTCCGAGGGGCCGGAAAGCCGGTGGGATTGAGCGCGCTGATCACTCGGTACTCGCGGTCAACGGCGTGGGCCGACGGCAGCAACTTGCCGGGGGGTTTGCGCCGCATGACGTACTTTTTCGACGGCGTGATCAGCTGATAGGTCGGGTTCGACTGGCCGCCCTTGAACTGGCGCACCTCCAGCGGACCCGAAAAGCCCTCGACGTTGGCGACCATCCAGCCGGCCAGCCGACTCTCGTCGAACCGGTGGCTTTCGGCGACGTCCTTGGTGCCGGAATTGAGCATCTCGCGGGTGCGTTCTTCGGCTGCAATCGCCGTCTTTTCGTCGGCCATTTCGGCGTTTCCTCGAACAGGTACGAATATTATGACGGCACCTTAGCGAGCCGCGATGGGCGGCGCCAAGCTTTCACCGCCCAACCCTTCATGGCAACGCGCGCCAGCCGATGTCGGTGCGGTGGAAGCCGCCGGGCCAGTCGATCCGGGCGATGGCGGCATAGGCCCGGTCGCGGGCGATCTTCAGGGTTGCGCCCGTGGCGCAGACGTTCAGCACCCGGCCGCCGCCGGCGACCAGGGCGCCGTCCGCGCGGCGGGACGTGCCGGCCTGGAAGACCACGACGCCCACGCCGAGATCGGCCTCGGCGCCGCCGATCACCGATCCCGCTTCCGGCGACGGTCCCGGATAGCCCTTGGGCGCCAGCACCACGCAGATCGCCGCCGCGTCGCGCCAGACCGGCGGCGGCAGGTCGGCCAGCCGGCCGGTCGCGGCGGCGACCAGATAGGGCACGACGTCGCTGTCCAGCCGCAGCATCAGCACCTGGCATTCCGGATCGCCAAAACGGACGTTGAACTCGACCAGCTTCGGGCCGTGGGCGGTGACCATGATCTCGCAAAAGATCGCCCCGCGATACGGCGCCCCCTCGGCGGCGATGCCGGCGAAGGCCGGCTCGATCAGCCGCGTCCGCGCCTGCTGGACCACCTCGTCGGTCAGCACCGGCGCCGGGGCATAGGTTCCCATGCCGCCGGTATTGGGGCCCTGGTCGCCGTCGAAGGCGCGCTTGTGGTCCTGGGCGCCGCCGAACATCAGGCTGGTCTCGCCGTCGCAGAGGGCGAACAGCGAGGCGATCTCGCCGACCAGGAACTCCTCGACCACTACCCGCTCCCCGGCCGCTCCGAAGCCGCCGCCGAGCACCTCGTCGATGGCCGCCTCCGCCTCGGCGCGGCTGGCGGCGATGGTGACGCCCTTGCCCGACGCCAGGCCGTCGGCCTTGATCACATAGGGGGCGGTGAAATTGTCCAGGAAGGCCTTGGCCGGCGCGGCGGCGTCGAACACGCCATAGGCGGCCGTCGGCAGTCCATGACGATCACAGAACGCCTTGGTAAAGGCTTTCGAGGTCTCCAACCACCCGGCTGCGGCCGTGGGCCCGAAGCAGGGGATGGCGGCTTCGGCCAGCGCGTCGGCCAGCCCGACCTCGACGGCGCTCTCCGGCCCTATCACCACCAGGTCGGCGCGGATCTCGCGGGCGAGCGCGGTCAGGCCCACGGCGTCGGTCGCCTTGATCAGGCGACGCTCGCCCAGGCGCTCCATGCCGGGGTTGCCCGGCGCGACGACCAGCCGCTTCA
>DASQSO010000088.1:0-6149 GCA_035642335.1 Caulobacteraceae bacterium | reverse complement strand
CGTCGAGTGCTGCTTCTCCAAGCTCAAGCAGTTCCGCCGCGTCGCCACTCGCTTCGAGAAGACCGCCAGGAACTATCTCGCCGTCGTCACACTCGCCGCCATCGTCCTATGGCTAAGATAAGTGTCCACACGACCTAGAGCGTAGAGTGTTCAACCTGGCCTGCGCCGGCCGGACCGTTACCGCATCGGCCTCGCAGGCCGAGCGGCTGGCGCTCAGCCAGAGCCTGGCGCGGCAGGCGCGCCACCTGCTGCAGCTCGCCAGCACCCAGCCGCGCGCCGCCGAGCAGCTGACCGTCGCCGCGGTCGCCGGCGCCGCGCTGGCCGGTGGCGCAGGGCAGGGGTTGCTGAAGGAGGGCTTGACCCGGCTCGGCGTCACGCTTGAGGAAACCGTGCGACCTGACGGCGGCCATGCCAGCCGCTCGCCCCAGGCGGGGCTGGAGCTGCTGTTCGACCTGCTGGCCCTGGAATACGGCCTCAGCCAGCGCGGCGTCGCCCCGCCGGACGCGGTCTCCCGCGCCATCGACCGGCTGACAACCGCCTTGGGCAGCCTGACCCTGTCCGACGGCCGGCTGGTCGCCCTGCAGGGCGGCGAGACCGGCCGCCGCGATCACGTCGCCGCCGCACGCGCCCATGGCCAGGGCGGCGAGGCCGAACTCACCATCCCCACCGAGGAGACGCCGCGCGCCGGCTATCAGCGGCTGAACGCGCCGGGTCTACAGGTGGTGGTCGACGCCGCCGCGCCGGCGGAAGGGCCTTGGAGCCTCGGCGCCTGCGGCCAGCCCATGGCCATCGAGGTGGTCTGCGGCCGCGACCGGCTGATCACCGGCAGCGGCTGGAGTCCGGAAGCCGCCGCGCCCCAGGCCCTGCGCATGGCGAGCGCAGCCTCCACCGCGACCGTCGGCCTTGGCCATCTGGGAGCGCCGCTTGGCGGTTTCGCCGGCCGGGCGCTCGGCCAGCGCCTGGTCGGCGGCGTCAAGGCGGTGACCTGCAGCCGCCGCGAGAACGAGGCTGGAGTCTGGGTCGACCTGGCCCATGAGGGTTGGGTCAGACAGGCTGGCCTGATCCACGAGCGCCGGCTTTTCCTCGACAAAACCACCCACGAGCTGCGCGGCGAGGACCGTTTCGTGCCGACCGGGCCGCCGCGGCCGGCCTCGCTGCCCATCGCCATCTATTTCCACCTGCATCCTGAGGTCACCGCCGTGCTGGCCCGCGACCAGCGCAGCGTGCTGCTGCGCGGCGCATCGGAGATCGGCTGGTGGCTGCGCAACGACGCCGGCGAGGTCAGCATCGAAAACACAGTGCATCTGGACGACGGGCGTCCGCGCCGCGCCGAGGCGGTGGCCCTGCGCGCCCGCCTGCGCGCCGACCGCGGCGGCCGAGTGCGCTGGAAACTGACCCTCGCCGAGCCCGCGCCCGAACCGGTGAAAGAGCTGCGGGCGACAGCCGATTGACAGGAGGGCCACAGGCGCTTAATCGCCGGCCTGATCCTGCGTGACTGGCGAAAATCAAGGTGGGCGACCATCGGGAAGCGCGGGATTTGTTTTGCGCCGCTCGCCTGGGCTTTTCCCTTAATTTCAAGGAGATAGCTCATGGCCGCTCTCCCATTTCCCGCCGCCGCCGATTCCGCGCCGGTTGAGCGCGCGCTGATCTCGGTCTTCGACAAGACGGGCCTTATCGACATCGCCCGCGACCTCGTTGGCCTCGGCGTCGAGCTGGTTTCCACCGGCGGCACGCGCGCGGCGATCGCCGCGGTCGGTCTGCCAGTCAAGGATATCGCAGAGCTGACCGGCTATCCGGAAATGATGGACGGCCGGGTCAAGACCTTGCACCCGGTGGTTCATGGCGGCCTGCTCGGCGTACGCGACGCCCCCGACCACGCCCAGGCTATGAGCGAGCACGGCATCGGCGGCATCGACCTGGTCTATGTCAGCCTCTACCCGTTCGAGGACGCGGTGGCCGCTGGCGGCGACTTCGCCACCTGCATCGAGAATATCGACATCGGCGGCCCGGCCATGATCCGCTCGGCGGCGAAGAACCACGCCTATGTCGCGGTCTGCACCAGCCCGGAGGATTTGGCCGAGGTGCTGGCCGCCCTGAAGGCCGATGGCGCAACCTCGCTCGCTTTGCGCAAGTCCCTGGCGGCCCGCGCCTATGCCCGGACGGCCGCCTACGACACCGCTATCTCCAGCTGGTTCGCCGGCCAGATTGGCGAGGGCTGGCCGCGGCGCAGGTCGATCGCCGGACAGCTGGTCCAGACCATGCGCTATGGCGAGAACCCGCATCAGGCCGCGGCCTTCTACGCGTTTCCGCATCCGCGCTCCGGCGTCGCCAGCGCCCGCCAGCTACAGGGCAAGGGACTGAGCTACAACAACATCGCGGACACCGACGCGGCTATCGAACTGGTCGCCGAGTTCGCGGCCAGCGATCAGGCGGCCGTCGCCATCATCAAGCACGCCAATCCGTGCGGCGTGGCGCTGGGCGATGACCTGAAGGCGGCCTACGAGCGCGCGCTGCAATGCGATCCGGTCTCCGCCTTCGGCGGCGTCGTCGCGGTCAATCGCCGGCTGGATCGGGCCGCGGCGCGGGAGATCGCGAAGATCTTCACCGAGGTGGTGGTGGCGCCCGAGGCCGACGAGGACGCCATCGCCGTCTTCGCACGACGCAAGGACCTGCGACTTTTGCTGACCGGCGGCCTGCCGGACGCGCAGGCGGCCGGCGAGACCTTCCGTTCGGTCGCTGGCGGCTTTTTGGTCCAGTCGCGTGATGCGGCCAGGATCGCCGCCGCCGACTTGAACGTCGTCACCAAGGTCAAACCGACGCCGCGGCAGATCGAGGACATGCTGTTTGCCTTCACCGTGGCCAAGCACGTCAAGTCCAACGCGGTGATCTACGCCAAGGACGGCCAGACGGCCGGGATCGGCGCCGGCCAGATGAACCGCCGCGATTCGGCGCGCATCGCCGCCATCCGCGCCGCCGAGGCGGCCGAGGCGGCGGGCCTGCCGCAATCCCTGGCGGTCGGATCGGCCTGCGCCTCCGACGCCTTCTTCCCTTTCGCCGATGGCCTGTTGCAGGCGGTCGAGGCGGGCGCGACGGGCGTCATCCAGCCGGGCGGCTCGATCCGCGACGCCGAGGTGATCGAGGCCGCGGATCGGGCCGGGATCGCCATGGCCTTCACCGGCACGCGGGTTTTCCGCCACTGAGTGCGGCGGCGGGCGGTCGCCGACGAGGCCCGATCGGCCACGCCTTTCTGGGCCGCGGACAGCAAGGTGAAGGCCCCGGCGTGGGAGCCGGGGCCTTCGGGCCGGGCAGCCTTGCTGGGGTGCCGCTGCACCGCCAACTACGCCCTAGCTTGACTATGTAAAAATGCCAACAGGCGCCTCGAACGCCTTCATTGGACCAGCGCGAAGGCACGGCTTATCTCCCACATCCTTGACGGGCGCCCAGGAGGGCCATCCGCTGGTCTCGAACGCCGCGCCGCCTTCGTCCCCGTTTACATCCGACGTGGGAATTAAGGCTGTTCCCCCCTCGGCGTCTCCGGCCTAGTTTGCGCCCGCCCCGCGAGGTTCGGCTTCATCGGCCCTCGCAACCTGGAGGAACCCTATGAAACGAGTCACCCTGGCGATTTCGGCGCTGGCGGCCTTCTCGCTCACGGCCGGCATGGCCCTGGCGCAGATGCAGCCCATCCCCAATCCGCCGGAAACCCATCACCACATAGTGGTGCATCGCCACCATGTCGTCGTCGTTCATCACCACCACGTCGTCGTGGTGCACCACCACAAATAAGCCGACCCGCCTGCTTCCTCGCCGCGCGGGGAAGCAGGCGCACGGGCTAGAGTCGGCCGATCCGCCTCTGCTCGCGGCCCATCAAGGCCAGTGCCCAGTCCTCCGGAGCCAGCTTGGCCAGGACGGCGATCGCCTTGTTCGGCGACCCCGGCACGCAGATGATCCGGTTCGCCTCCACAGCCTCATAGCCCGCCGCCGCCACCTCGTCGGCCCCCAGCCACAGCCACTCGGGCGTCAGCCGCTCCAAGCTCTCCCGGGTCCGGTTGGCGTCGTGGAATTCCGAATAGGTCAGGCCGGGGCAGAGCGCGCTGACGTGCACGCCCTGGTCGCGGGTCTCCAGGTGCAGGCTCTCGGAAAATTTCACCAGGAAGGATTTGGTGGCGCCATAGAGCGTGCGCCCCGGCGCCCCGGGGGTCAGGCCGGCCAGCGAGGCGACATTGACGATGCGGCCGAACCGCCGCTCGATCATGCCGGGCAGGAGCTTGTGGGTCAGCTCGCAGACAGCGATCAGCAGCACCTGCAAGAAGGCGCGTTCGTCCTCCCAGGCCGTCGCCGCATAGGCGCCGCGCAGGCCGTAGCCGGCGTTATTGACCAGGGCGTCGACCACCCGGCCGTTGGCCGCCAGCGTCTCGATCAGCCGGTCCGCGGCGCCGGCATCGGCCAGGTCGGCCGGGATGGCCAGCGTCTCGACGCCGTAGCGCAGGCGAATCTCCTCGGCCAACTGCTCCAGCCGCTCGCCGCGCCGCGCGGTCAGCGCCAAGTCATAGCCATGGCTGGCGAAGATGCGGGCGAAGGCCTGGCCAATGCCTGCCGAGGCGCCGGTCACCAGGCAAAGGCGGCGGGTCATATGTTTCTTTGCGCCCTCATGGCCAAGGGGCGGGACAGTGGCGCGCCCGGCTTCTACATTCAAGCTCGCGGCGAGAGGCTGACGGCCGTTGAAACGGGGGTCCAGATGCACCGCAGTCCCATCCATCCCGTCGCGGCCGCGGTCGCGACGTCGATCCTAATTCTCGCGCCGCTGAGCGCGCGGGCGCAAAGCCCGGCGGCGGCCCCGGCGTCCGCATCGCCCTTGACGCTAGCCCTGGCGGCCAAGATGCAGGCGCTGATCACTTATAGCGGCCACGATGCGAGCATGGCGGCGCCCTATGATAGCGCGCTCGACGTCACCGCCGCCGGCCAGCCCTGGGCCAATCGCCAGGTTCGCGCCGCCGACAACGGCGCCACCCACTACGCCGGCATCGGCCGTGGGACCGACCAGGACATCGTCCAGTCGGTGACGACACCCAGCAGCACCGAGGCCTTCTGGGCTCACCCGGACGGGACTCTGGTGAACGCCCTGAGCTTCGACGCCACGACCCACGCCACAACGATGCACAGCCCCGCCGAGGCCCAGGCGGACTTCGCGGCGGAGTGCGGGTTCTGGACCCAGAACATCGATGGCTTCCTGGCTCGGAAGTAGTCGCCCGTTCCAGCGCGATCCTAGATTCAGCGTGCCGCGACGGCGCGGCGGATTGAAGATCACCAGGAAAGGGAGTATCGCGCCGGCTCTGAAAAGATGGGGCCGGTCGCTGAAGAGCCCGGCCGACCCCGGAGGTCATGCATGACGGGCGAAGCGCCGAAGCCGGCCTCGTCTCCCCCCGCCGAAATCCAGATCGCCGCCAGCGCCGAATCCGGCGGCCGGGACGGTGTCGCGCGCACGCCCTGGGGGCAGGGCGGCATGGCCCTGGCGATCGGCTCGGTCGGGGTGGTGTTCGGCGACATCGGGACCAGCCCGCTCTACGCCATGCGCGAGGCCCTCGCCCACGCTCGCCGCGGCGCGGACGGGCCGGAATCGGTTATCGGCGTGGTCTCGCTGATCATCTGGACCCTGGTGCTGATCGTCACGGTCAAATACGTCTTGGTTCTGTTGCGCGCCGACAACAAGGGCGAGGGCGGCACCCTGGCGCTGATGGCCCTGGCCCAGCGGGCGATCGGGCGGCGCACGCGAGCGATCTTCGTCCTCGGCATGATCGGTGCGGCGCTGTTTTTCGGCGACGGGCTGATCACGCCGGCTATCTCGGTGCTGTCCGCCGTCGAGGGCGTGCGCGCCGCGCCGGAGGTCGGCCGTCACCTCGCGCCCTACGCCTTGCCGATCGCCGCCGGCATCCTGGTGGCGCTGTTCATGATGCAGGCCAGAGGAACCACCCGGGTCGCCGCCTTTTTCGGGCCCATCGTCGCGGTCTGGTTCCTCACCCTGGCCGGGCTGGGGGTCTGGCGGCTGGCCGGCAACCTGGAAATCCTGAAGGCGCTCTGGCCCTACTATGGCGTCAAGTTCCTGATCGATAACGGCTTTCTGGGCTTCGTCATCCTCGGCAGCGTTTTCCTAG
>DASQSO010000087.1:0-4624 GCA_035642335.1 Caulobacteraceae bacterium | reverse complement strand
ATCATGCACAGACGCCGGCTCGATCGACTCCTCAAGCCACCGCTAATACCTGTCGCCGACCCACGACAGCTATGCTTAGACCTGTGTCCCGCATGAACCGGACAGCCGTGGACTTGTTCGGGCCACCCATGATCACCGTCTTTGATCAGGTGTTCATGGGCCCCCCACATTCCGCTTCGCTCCAGCGGGGGGTGACGGGTTGGGGTACGGGTCGCGGCGATCGCCAAGCCGTTGGATCGCCCATTCCGCGGCGTCTCGGACGACGGCGGATTCGTCGCTCAACCTCGCCTGAGCCGTTTCGTCGAGGCCCGCATCGCCCGAATTCCCGATCGCGTACAGCACGTTGCGGACGAAGCGGTCGCGGCCGATGCGTTTGATCGGGCTCTTGGAGAAGAGGGCGCGGAAGGCTGTGTCGTCGAGGCCGGCGAGGTCGGCCAGGGGAGGGCTGACATTGGCCGCGCGGGCCGCCAGCTTCGCCTCCCGCCCCACCTGGGCGAACTTGTTCCAGGGGCAGACGGCCAGGCAATCGTCGCAGCCATAGATGCGGTTGCCGAGCGCGGCGCGGAACGCTTCCGGAATCGGCCCGGCATGCTCGATGGTCAGGTAGGAGATGCAGCGGCGGGCGTCGAGCTGGTAGGGGGCCGGGAAGGCCTGGGTCGGGCAGATGTCCAGGCAGGCGCGGCACTGGCCGCAATGGTCCGCCTCGGGCGCGTCCGGGGTCAGGACGAGGTCGGTCAGCACCACGCCGAGGAACAGCCAGGAGCCGAACTCCCGGCTGACCAGGTTGGTGTGCTTGCCCTGCCAGCCGAGACCGGCGGCGCCGGCCAGCGGCTTTTCCATCAGCGGGGCGGTGTCGACGAACACCTTGACCTGGCAGGGCCGCGCCGCGGCCAGCCAGCGGGCCAGCGCCTTCAGCCGCGCCTTGATCAGGTCATGATAGTCGTCGCCCTGGGCATAGACCGAGATCGTCCCCCGATCCCGCCGCGCCAGCGCCGCCAGCGGGTCGGCGTCCGGGCCGTAGTTCACGCCAAGCACGATGGCCGAGCGGGCGTCCGGCCACATGGCGCGTGGATGGGTGCGGCGCGCGGCGGTGGCCGCCATCCAGGCCATCTCGCCATGGCGCTCCAGGGCGACGAATTCCTCCAGCCGCGCCGCCGCCGGCCAGGGCGTCTCGACCCCGGTCAGACCGCAGGCGTCGAAGCCGAAATCCCTTGCGGCGTCCCGGACCCGGGTCTCGATCGGCTCAGAAGTCGAGGTCGTCATAGTGGGGCGCCGGCGTCAGGCCGGGCCAGCGGTCGGCCAGCAGCGGCCGGAAACAGGGCCGCGATTTCAGCTTCATGTACCAGGTGCGCACTCCGCGGAATTCGCCCCAGGGTATATCGCCGAAATAGTCGATCACCGACAGGTGCGCCGCCGCCGCGAAGTCGGCCAGGCTGAGCCGCCGGCCATTCAGCCAGTCGCGGTCCTCCAGCAGGCTCTCGATATAGGCCATGTGGGTCTTCAGGGCGTCGCGGCCGGCGCGCAGGTTGGCGTGGTCCGGAGAGCCCCGGCCCAGCAGCCGCTTCTCCATCTTTTCGTGCAGCAGCAGGCCGTTGACCTCGTTGTCGAACTTGCGGTCGAACCACTGCAGCAGCCGCCGCGTTTCGGCGCGCTCGGCCGGGTCGCGTCCCATCAGGCCGGGCTCCGGCTCGGCCTCCTCCAGGTGTTCCAATATGGCCCGGCTCTCGCAGACGATGATCTTCTTGCCGTCGTCCGCCTCGACCAGCACCGGCGTCAGGCCCGACGGGTTGAGGGTCGCAAAATCGCCGCGCCGTTCCCAGTAGCGCTCCTGCACCTCGGCGAAGGCCAGCCGCTTTTCGCCGAGCGCGAGCCGGACCTGGCGCGACGCCGGGTCGAGCGGGAAGTGATGCACGGTGCGTTCGACGGTCATGACCCCGTTCAGCTAGCGGCTGCGTCTTAAGGTCCCGTTTACCGAGTTCTGACGGCCTGTGGAGTCGTGCACCTCCGGAAAGGAGCCGCCGTGGGGTTCGGCGGCGCCGCGGGGGTCGGGATGGACGATCATGTCGGCGGTGGGGTAGGCGGCCAGCACCCGGCGCTCGGCGGCGACCATCACCTGGTGCGCCTCGACCAGGCTGAGCGCCGGATCGAGCTCGGCGTGCATCTGGATGTGGATATAGGGGCCCGAGGCGCGGGTGCGCAGGTTGTGCACGTCGCGCACCCTCGGATCTTCGGTCATCAGCGCCACGATGCGGGCCCGTTGCTCCTCGCCCAGCTCGTGGTCCATCAGCTCCAGCGAGGACTGGCGGAAGACCCCGACCGCGCCCCAGACCAGCCACCCCGCCACCACCAGCCCCGCCACCGCGTCGAAGGCCGGGACGCCGAACAGCGCGCTGGCGCCGATGCCGGCCATGGCCGCGAGGTTGGAGCCGAAATCGGCCGCGTAGTGCATCCGGTCGCCGCTCACCGCCACCGAGCGGGTCCGCGCCAGCACCCGGGTCTGGGCGAAGATCAGCACCCCGGTCAGCGCCAGCGACAGCGCCATCACCCCCAGGCCCCAGCCTTCGGCCGCCACCGGCCGCGGGTGCAGCAGCCGCACCACCGCCTCCTGGCCCACCAGGGCGGCGGTGGCGAAGACCAGGCCGGCCTGGGTCAGGCTGGCGAAGGCCTCGGCCTTGCCGTGACCGAACCGGTGCTCCCGATCCGGCGGGCTGGCGGCGTAGCGGACGGCGAAATAGGTGGTCAGGGCGGCCAGCACGTCCAGCCCGGAATCCGCCAGCGAGGCCAGGATCGCCACCGAGCCCGACGCATGCCAGACCACCGCCTTGGCCAGGGTCAGGATCAGGGCCACGGCCACCGAAAGGGTGGTGATCCGCCGGGTCAACGCCCCGGTCTCGGCGAGGCTCGGCGACGGGGCGCGGCTGAGGCTCATGCGTCGAACTCCGCCACCAGGTGGCCGGGCTCGACCTCCTCCAGCCGCGGCAGATAGATTCCCGACGCCGGGTCGATCGGCAGCTTCGACGGCATGAAGCGCAGGGCGCTCAGGGGGTCCAGCGGGCTGGGCGGCTCGCCGACCAGCCGCACCCGCGCCCGCGCCCGCTCCCGCGCCGGATCGGGGATCGGCACGGCCGACAGCAGGCCCTTGGTATAGGGGTGGCGCGGATGGGCGTAGATCTGCTCGCGCGAGGCCTGCTCCATCACCCGGCCCAAATAGAGCACCATCACCCGGTGGCTGATCTCGCGCACCACCGCCAGGTCGTGGCTGATGAACAGCATGGCCATGCCGAGCCGCTTCTGCAGCCCGATCAAAAGGTCGATGATCTGGGCGCGGATCGAGACGTCCAGCGCCGAAACCGCCTCGTCGCAGATCACCAGCCGGGGCTTCAGGATCATCGCCCGGCCCACCCCGACCCGCTGGTTCTGGCCGCCGGACAGCTCGTGCGGATAGCGGTTGATCAACCCCTGATCCAGCTCGACCTGGTCGAGCATGGCCCGCACCTCGACCTCGCGCTCGGCCCGGGTCATCTGGGACCGGAAGGCGCGCAGCGGCTCGGCCATGGAATCGCCGATGGTCATGCGCGGGTCCAGGCTGGCCAGCGGGTCCTGGAAGACGATCTGCAGGTCCCGGCGCGCCTCGCGCATGGTCTTCTGGTCGGTCTTGGTGAGGTCGCGGCCGATGAGCGTCACCGCGCCGGCGGTCGGCGCAATCAGGTTCAGCACCGCCCGCGCCAGGGTCGACTTGCCCGAGCCGCTCTCGCCGACCACCCCAAGGGTCTCTCCCTGGCGCAGGGTGAAGCTCACCCCGTCCACCGCCCGCAGCAGCTTCGGCTTGGCCAACAGGCCCTGGCGGATCGGAAACCAGACCTTCAGGTCATGGGCCTCGACCACCACTTCGGCGTTCGGCGCCACCGGATCGGGCATCGGCCGGCCGCCGCGGTCGTCGCTGTCCAGGCGCGGGATGGCGGCCAGCAGCGTCCGCGTGTAGTCGCTTCGCGGGGCCGAAAACACCCGCTCGGCCTCGCCCTCCTCGACATAGGCGCCGTCCTTCATCACCGCGACCCGGTCTGCCAGCCGCGCGATCACCCCCATGTCGTGGGTGATCAGCACCATGGCCGTCATGGTCTCGCGCTTCAGCTCGGCCATCAGGTCGAGGATCTCCGCCTGCACCGTCACGTCCAGGGCCGTGGTCGGCTCGTCGGCGATCAGCAGCTCCGGCCCGCAGGCCATGGCCGCGGCGATCATCACCCGCTGGCGCATGCCGCCGGACAGCTCGTGCGGATATTGCTTCAGCCGCCGCGCCGCCTCCGGAATCCGCACCCGCTCCAGCCAGCGCCGCGCCTCGGCTTTCGCCCCGCCGTCCGACAGGCCGAGGTGCGCCCGCAAGGGCTCGGCGATCTGCTCGCCGATGGTGACGTGCGGGGTCAGGGCGGTCAGCGGGTCCTGGAAGATCATGGTCATCTTCGAGCCGCGCAACCGGTTCAGCGCTCCGGGCTTCAGCCCCAAGAGCTCGCGCCCGCGAAACCGGATCGACCCCTCGGCCCGGCCGTTCTCGGCCAGAAGGCCCATCACCGCCATGAAGGTCTGGCTCTTCCCCGACCCGCTCTCGCCGACCACGCCAAGGCACTCG
>DASQSO010000086.1:0-2940 GCA_035642335.1 Caulobacteraceae bacterium | reverse complement strand
TGACGTCGAACTGATCACCCCGATCGCCATGGAAGAGAAGCTGCGCTTCGCCATCCGCGAAGGCGGCCGCACCGTCGGCGCCGGCGTGGTGGCGAAGATTCTGAAGTAGCACCAGCGCAAGACCGAACGATCAGCCGCCGGCCCTTGAGGGTCCGGCGGCTTTTCTTTGATCGCCGCGAAGCGGGAAATCAGCTTTCGACCACGAAGGACGCGAAGAAGCACAAGGTCCAGCGCCGGCCCTTACTCTTCTTGGCGTGCTTGGTGTTCTTGGTGTCAAAACCTGCCGAGCCGCGGTCCCCATAGCCCTCGCGGGTAGATAGAGCTTATAGCGGCAAGGGTTTTTCCAGCTCGCCGGCCAGGTCGCGGATGAACTGCCAGGCGACGCGGCCGGAGCGGCCGCCGCGCAGCTGCGACCATTGCAGGGCGCGGCGCTCCAGGTCCTCGCAACCCAGGTCGAAGCGGTCGGCATAGGCGTGGATGGCGGCCAGGTAGGCGGGCTGGTCCATGGGCGGAAAGCCGATCCACAGGCCGAAGCGGTCGGAGACCGAGACCTCCTCCTCGGCGTCCTCGGCGGTGGCGATCAGGCCGCGCGCCTCGACATGGTCGCGGGGCATCAGGTGGCGGCGGTTGGAGGTGGCGACGAAGAGAGTGTTTTCCGGCGGCCCGGCGACGCCGCCCTCCAACGCCGATTTCAGCGACTTGGCGGCCGAGGCGCCCTCCTCGAACGACAGGTCGTCGCAGAGCACGACGAATCGCTCGCCCAAGCCGCGCAGCCGCTCGAACAGGGCGGGCAGGGCGGCGACGTCGTCGCGGTCGATCTCGACCATGCGCAGCGTGGAGTGGTCGGCGGCCGCGGCCATGAAGCCAGCCTTGGCCAGCGAACTCTTGCCGGCGCCGCGCGAACCCCAGAGCAGCACGTGGTTGGACGGAAGGCCTCGAGCGAACCGGCGCAAGTTCTCGACAAACCTGGTCTTTTGCCGATCGACCCCGACCAGAAGATCAAGCGCCAGCCCATAGTCGGGCGCAGGCGAAAAGGCGCCGGCGCCAGCCTCGTAGCGATAGAGCCTGGCCGCGGCGAAGTCCGGCGAGGGCTCGGCCGGCGGCGCCAGACGCTCCAGCGCGTCGGCGATGCGGGCGAGTAGCGGGGCGGGATCGTCGCTCATGGGCCCGCTTCCTATCGGCCCCTTCGCCGCATTGCAAAAGGCCGTTGCAACGCCTAGCTTCCGCCGACTTTTTTGAAGCCCCCGATCCGGCGGCCGTAATCTCGGAGACCTGATGTTCGCGACCCCAGCTTTCGCCCAGGCCGCTGGCGCGGCCGGCGCCGACGGCGGCCTGATGCCCGTGCTGTTGCAAGTCGCCCCGTTCCTGGCGATCGGGCTCTTCTTCTACATGCTGATCCTGCGTCCGCAGCAGCAGCGCGCCAAGGAGCACCGCAACCTGATCGCCGCCGTCAAGCGCAGCGACACGGTCGTGCTGTCCAGCGGCGTCATTGGCAAGGTGGTGCGGGTGGAGGAGGCCGAGGTCGGCGTCGAGGTCGCCCAGGGCGTTACTATCAAGGTGGTGAAGTCGATGATCGCCGAGGTCCGCGCCCGCGGCGCGCCCGCGCCGGCCAACGACGCCAAGTCCTAAGGCCGTCATGCTCGAGCTTCCGCGCTGGAGAGTCATTCTCTGCCTGGCCGCCGCCGTTTTCGGCCTGTTGTTCACCCTGCCCAACGCGCTGCCGGACAACGTGCTGGCGCGCATGCCGGGCTGGCTGCCGCACCAGAAGCTGAACCTCGGTCTCGACCTGCAGGGCGGCTCCTATCTGCAGCTGGAGATGGACACCAACGCCCTGAAGACCGAGCGGCTGAACAATCTGGTCGAGGATGTGCGCCGCACCCTGCGCGATCTGCCGGTGGATTTCTCCTCGCTCAGTGTCGTGGGCGGCGCGGTTTCGGTGCGCATCAACGACCCGGGCCAGGTACAGACCGCGCTGGCGGCCATTCAGAAGCTGAACTCGCCGGTGGCGGCGGGCGTCAGCGAGCTTGCCGTCACCACCGCGCCCGACCAGCGCATCCTGGTCACCGTCACCGACCGGGCCCTGGCCGCCGAGACGGTGAAGGCGGTCGACCAGGACATCGAGATCGTCCGCCGCCGCATCGACGCCCTCGGCACCAAGGAGCCGTCGATCGTGCGCCAGGGCGCCGACCGCATCGTGGTCGAGGCCCCTGGCGAGAGCGACCCGGAAAAGCTGAAAGACGTCATCGGCAAGACCGCCAAGCTCAGTTTCCAGATGGTCGACGAGAGCGTGCCGCCCGCCGAGGCCGCCGCCGGCCACGTGCCGCCGGACTCGGTGCTGCTGCCCAGCGACGAAGGCGGCGGGCTCCTGGTCAATCGGCTGGAGATCGTCTCCGGCTCGATGCTGACCGGCGCCACTCAGGGCTATGACCAGAACGGCCGGCCCGACATCAACATGCGTTTCAACGGCCAGGGCGCGCAGCGCTTCGGCGACGCCACCTCGCAGAACATCGGCAAGCGCTTCGCCATCGTGCTCGACAACCGGGTGATCTCCGCCCCGGTGATCCAGGGCGCCATCACCGGTGGCTCTGGCGAGATCACCGGCAATTTCACCATCGACACCGCCAGCAACCTGGCCCTGCTGCTCCGCTCCGGCGCCCTGGCCGCGCCGCTGCAGGTGATCGAGCAACGGACGGTGGGCGCCGAGCTCGGCGCGGACTCCGTGCGCGCCGGCGAACTGGCCGGGATCATCGCTCTGGCCCTGGTGGCGGCCTTCATGCTGCTGGCCTATGGCGGGGTGTTCGGCGGCGTCGCGGTGGTCGGCCTTATCGTCAATATGCTGATGGTGGTGGCGTTCATGACCGTTGGCGGCGCGGCCCTGACCTTGCCGGGCATCGCCGGCCTGATCCTGACCATCGCCATGGCCGTCGACGCCAACGTCCT
>DASQSO010000085.1:0-4212 GCA_035642335.1 Caulobacteraceae bacterium | reverse complement strand
CGTCACCTACGTGAGGAACCATTTCAACGCGGCCGGCGCCGTGTCGCCGGTCTTTGCGGCCGCGTCGGCGACCTGCGGCCACAGCGTCACCGCAACCGCCACCTATGGGCTCGACGCCGGCCTGACCCAGATCAATGTTCCCCTCTCGGCGTCGGCCTGTTTTCCTTAAGGGAGACGTCGGTCGCGCCACGGGCGGCGCGGGGACGGGCGCCGCAACGTCAAGGCGCGCAGTGACTTGAACCGGGCGCCATCATGTTGGACCTTGCGGCCAAGGCGTCGCTCCCCTCGAGGGCGGCCGTGAGAGGAACGCAAGGAAGATGGTTGGTAATTTCGGAGACATTCTCGACGCCGTGGCGCTGGCCGTGCCGCCCGAGGCGCCGGCCTTCATCCAGGGCGATCGGGTGATCAACTGGGGCGAGGCCGATCGGGCCTCCAACAGCATGGCGCGGGCCCTGATCGCCCGCGGCGCCAAGCCTGGCGACAAGATCGCCATCTATATGCGCAACCGCCCCGAATATCTGATGGCGCTTGCCGCCGGCTGGAAGGCCCGGCTGACCCACGTCAACGTCAACTATCGCTACACGCCGCAAGAGGTCTGGTACATTTTCGACAACGCCGACGCCCAGGCGGTGGTCTATTCCTCCGAGTTTCGCGACGCTGTGACCGAGATCCGCCCGCGCCTTGCGAACGTGCGGACCTGGATCGAGGTCAGCCCCGACGGCAAGGTCGCCCCCTTCGCCGAGCGGTTCGAGGACTTGGCGATCGAGGGCAATGGCGGGCCGCTGGACATCCAGCGCTCCGGCCAGGACCAGTTCTTCATCTATACCGGCGGCACCACCGGAATGCCCAAGGGCGTGATGTGGGCGCACGAGGACCTGCGCGAGATCACCACCGCTCAGGCCCGGCGCATGGGCATCCCTGTCCCCGAGACGGTGGAGGAGCTGACCGAACAGACCCGTGAGGCGGGCCCCGGCGGCCGCATCCTGCCGGCGCCGCCGCTGATGCACGGCACCGGCCTTCTGACCTCCATGGGGACCATGATGGCCGGCGGCTGCGTCGTCCTGCTGGAAAACCCCACCTTCGACGCCGAGGAGCTGCTGCGCGCCATCGACCGGCACAAGCCGCAGACCCTGGTGATCGTCGGCGACTCATTCGGCAAGCCGATCCTGAACGCCCTGAACGCCGCGCCCGGCGAGTACGACGTCTCCAGCATCGCGGTGATCGTCTCCTCCGGCGTCATGTGGAGCCTGGAGGTGAAGCAGGGCCTGCTGGAACACATGCCCGGCGCCATGCTTTCCGACGGCTTCTCCTCGTCGGAGGCGCTCGGCATGGGCATGTCGATCATGGCCAAGGGCGGCGAGGCGCCTACCGCCAAGTTCATGCTTGGCGAGCGCTGCAAGGTGTTCGACGAGAACGATAATCCGGTCGAACCCGGCTCGGGCGTTCCGGGCATGGTGGCGATCGGCCCACCCAATCCGGTCGGCTATTACAAGGACGAGGAGAAGACCGCGCGCACCTTCCGCACCATAGGCGGCGTGCGCTACTCGATCCCCGGCGACTGGTGCGTCGTCGAGACCGACGGGACGCTGACCCTGCTCGGCCGCGGCAGCGCCTGTATCAACACCGCCGGCGAGAAGGTCTTCCCCGAAGAGGTCGAGGAGGCGCTGAAAACCCATCCCTCGATCGAGGACGCCCTGGTTGTGGGCCTGCCCGACGAGAAATGGGGCCAGGCGGTGACCGGCGTCGTGCGGCTGTCCGAGGGCCATACGCTCGACGAGGACGCCTTGCGCGCCCACGTCCGCCGCTCGCTGGCCGGCTACAAGACGCCGAAGCGGATCGTGGTCGCGCCCGGCTCCATCCGCGCGGCCAACGGCAAGGCGGACTATCCCACCGCCAAGTCGGTCGCCGAGGCGGCGCTGGCTGGGGTGGACTAGGCCGGGTTCCCGCGCGTTGGCGCTATAACCACCGCCATCCTCCGCTGGAGCCGCGAAGCGGCGGAATGCGGGGGACCTATAGACACTGATCAAAGACGGTGATCATGGGTGGCCCGGACAAGCCGGGCCATGGCGGGTTGGGGTGGCGCGGTTTGGGCGGACAAAGTTCTCGGCAGCCTCGAAGCCAGCCAACTACGTCAGACCAGCCCTCGCGCGCCGAGTGCGGCCGGCGGCAGTTGTCCACCCGGCTGGTCTTCCTGATCGTCGGTTTCGAATCCGGGGCCTGGGCGCCGCTGGTGCCGTTCGCCAAGTCCCGCCTCGGCGTCGATGACGGCGCGCTCGGGCTGCTGCTGCTCTGCCTGGGCGGCGGCTCGATCATCGCCATGCCCCTGGCCGGCGCCCTGGCCGCGCGGCTGGGATGCCGGCGGATCATCATCGCCGCGACGCTGGCCTTCTGCCTCGTGCTGCCGGTGCTGGCCTGGGCGTCCAGCCTGCCGTTGATGGCAGCCGGCCTTGTGGTCTTCGGCGCCGGCATCGGAGCGACCGACGTCGCCGTCAACATCCAGGCCATCATCGTCGAGCGGCAAAGCGGCCGGCCCTTGATGTCCGGCTTCCATGGCTTCTACAGCTTGGGCGGCATCATCGGCGCGGTCGGCGCAACCGCCCTGCTGGCCGCCGGCGCCTCGCCCCTGACCACGACGCTGGCGGTCGGCGCCGCAAGCCTCTCCGCCCTTGGCGTCGCCGCGCCACACCTGCTGCCCTACGGCGGCGCGAGCGGGGGCCCGGCCTTCGCCTTTCCGCGCGGCGTGGTCTGGCTCATCGGCGTCATCTGCTTCATCCTGTTCCTGACCGAGGGCTCGGTGCTGGACTGGAGCGCGGTCTTCCTGTCTTCGGTGCGCGGCATGGCGACCTCCCAGGCCGGCCTGGGCTACGCCGCCTTCGCGCTGACCATGACCATCGGCCGGTTGACCGGCGATCGCATCGTGCACAGGTTCGGCGGCGGCAATGTCATCCTGTTCGGCGGCCTCTGCGCCGCGGCGGGGTTCGCCTTGGCGACCCTGGTCGGGTCCTGGCTTGTGGCCCTTGTCGGTTATGGGCTGGTCGGCATCGGCTGCTCCAACATCGTGCCGGTGCTGTTCTCCAGCGCCGGCCGCCAGACCGCCATGCCGGAGAGCACAGCGGTGCCGGCCATCGCCACCCTTGGCTATGCCGGCATCCTGATCGGTCCGGCGGCTATCGGCCTGGTGGCGCGCGCATCCAGCCTGCCGGTCGCTTTCATGATCGTGGCGCTGACCCTGGTCGGCGTCGCGGCCAGCGGGCGGCTGCTCGGCAGGCTGGTTTGACGCCGCGCCGGCCGCAAAGCGACCGCCACGCGCTGGATGCCCGGCGTGTCCGCCGGAGACTGACCATTACTCCGAGGCGTCGCATCGCGCGTCTTGACCATATTATAACTATATAGTTATTGATTGTCATGGCCGCCGCCCCCGACGCGATCTTCAAGACCCTTGGCGATGCGACCCGCCGGGCGATCTTCGAGCGGCTGGTGCGCGACGGCGAACTGACCGTCCGGGTGCTGACGGAGCAGTCTGGCGTCTCCCAGCCGGCCGTTTCCAAGCATCTGCGGATCCTGAAGACGGCGGGCCTGGTCCGCGACCGGCCGCGGGGCCGCGAGACCCACTACAGCGCCGATCCGCAAGGCCTGGCGCCCCTGGTCGACTGGATGGGTCTCTACGGCGCCTTCTGGCGCGGCCGGTTCGACCGCCTCGAAGACCTCCTGAACCGGATGGACCAGTAAGTCCCCTACCCGCCGCGCACCTCGCGAAACGGCACGTCGCGGTCCACTTCCGGCTCCTTGGGCAGACCCAGCACCCGTTCGCCGATGATGTTGCGCTGGATCTGGTCGGTGCCGCCGCCGATGGAGGTGAAATAGGCGTTGAGGGTCAGGAAGTTGGCGTCCTCGGCGCGGGGGTGGGCCGGGCCTTCCAGCAGGCTGGCCGCGCCCAGGATGGCGGTGCGCACCTTCGCCTCCTCGTGCAGAATCCGTGACATGGCGAGCTTGCCGAGGCTCATCACCGGCGACGACGTGCCTTGCGCCAGGTCGGCCTTGGCGCGGGCGGTGTTGAGGGCGTTCAGCTTCTTATAGGCGATGACGCGGGCGATATCCTGGCGCAGCAATGGGTTTCCCAGCACGCCGGCCTCGCGGGCCAATGCGATAAGCGGCTCCTCGCCCGCCGCTTCGGCGACGCCGCTGCGGGGTCCGCGGGCGCCCTCGCCCATG
>DASQSO010000084.1:0-3824 GCA_035642335.1 Caulobacteraceae bacterium | reverse complement strand
GATGGCGCGCTCCAGCCGCGCCAGTTCGCCCTTCAGCACCACGAAGCGCGAGCCGGACATGCGCGCGGCGGCCTCGAAGTCCATCAGGCCGAGGGCGGCGCCCAGGTCGACATGGTCCTTTGAGTTCTGGATGGCGAAGGGCTCGCCCCAGCGGCGGACCTCGAGATTGCCGTGCTCGTCCGCGGCTATCGGCACGTCGGCGGCCGGCAGGTTGGGCAGGGCCGCGACGAGGGACTGCAGCGCCTCCAGCCGGGTGCGTTCGGCCTCGGTCAGCTCGCCTATGACGCTTTTCAACTGCTCGACCTCGGCCATGACGACGGCGGCGGCAGCCTCGTCCTTTTTCGCCTTGGCCATGCCGATCAGTCTGGAGGCGTCGTTGCGGCGGCTTTGCGCCGTCTGCAGCGCCGTCTGGCCGGCGCGCAGCTCGGCGTCCATCGCCAGGATGGCCGTCGTTTGCGACGACAGCCCGCGCGCGGCCCAGCCGCGGTCAAAGGCTTGCGGATCGTCGCGGATGGCCCGAATGTCGTGCATGGAAGCGCTCGAAGTTGAGCGGCCCCCTTTAAGGCGCGTTGCCTTAGGCGGCAATCCAGCGGCGGCCAAAACCAACCCGTCATGGCCCGGCTCGTCCGGGCCATCCATGATCACCGTCTTGGATCAGTGTCTATGGATCCCCCGCATTCCGCCGCTTCGCGGCTCCAGCGGGGGATGACGGTGAGGTGAGGCGATCCGTGGTCAGGCTTGACTCGCCAATTCCATCTGCCGACCCTGGAGCCAACAAGATTTCAGGGAGAACGGCCATGAATTTCACCGATGAACGCATTGAAGATGGCGGCCTCGCCCGCCGCTCGTTCGAGCTCAAGGTCGCCGGCGAGACCGTGCCGGCGGTGATCTGGTCGCCGCAAGACGCCAAGGGGCCGCGGCCGCTGATGCTGATGGGCCATGGCGGCTCGCAGCATAAGAAGACCGCCGGCATTGTCGCCCGGGCGCGGAGCTACGCGCGGCGGTTCGGCTACGCGACCCTGGCCATCGACGCGCCGGGTCATGGCGACCGCATCAGCCGGGAAGAGGCCGAGACCATGGGCCGCGAAGTCGGCGCCCGGGTGCGCGGCGAGACCTCGGCGCCCATGGATCCCGAGCGCATGCGCCAGTTCGGTCAGCGCAGCCTCAAAGCCGTGCCGGAATGGACGGCCGCCCTCGACGCGGTCCAGGGCCTGGACTTCGTCGGCGCCGGCGGCCCGGTCGGCTATTGGGGCGTCTCGATGGGCACGATGATTGGCGTGCCATTCGTGGCGCGGGAGCCGCGCATCACCGCCGCCGTCTTCGGCCTGGCAGGCCTGCGAGAGGGCCAAGTGGAGTTCGAGGCTGCGGCCCGGGCGATCACCATCCCGTTGCAGTTCGTCTTTCAGTGGGAGGATGCCGTGGCGCCACGCGAAGCCGGCATCGCCCTCTTCAACGCCTTCGGCTCGGCGGAGAAGACCATGCACATCAATCCGGGCGGTCACATGGACATCCCCGAATTCGAGCGCGTCGACTGGGACGCCTTCTATACCCGCCACCTCGGCGTCGCCGCCGACGTCAAGGCACGCGAGATGGCGGCGGCCTAACTCGCGCCGGCGCCAGCTTCAGCGGCTTCGTCGCGGACGCGCCGGCGCTCGATCAGCCAGACGCAGAGAATCGAGACCTCGTAGAGCAGCACGCCGGGGATGACGAGGCTCATCATGCTGATCGGATCCGGCGGGGTGATGACCGCCGCGACGACGAAGACGCCTAGGATGGCGTAGCGTCGCCCGGAACGCAGCAGTTTGCTGGACACCATGCCGACCATGCCCAAAAGGGCCAGGACCACCGGCAGCTGGAAACAGAGGCCGAAGCCGAGCAACAGCGTGACCACGAGGCTGAGATAGTCCGACACCTTGGGCAGCAGCGAGACCGAGATGGCGGCGTTGCCGACGATCTGCTGGTTCAGCGAGAACCACAGGACGAACGGCAGCATGACGAAATAGACCAGGGCCGCGCCCATCAGGAACAGCACCGGCGAGGCCAGCAGGAAGGGCAGGAAGGCGTTGCGCTCACGCTTGTAGAGGCCGGGGGCGACGAACCGGTAGAGCTGCCAGGCCAGGATCGGGAAGGTCAGGACGATGGCGCCGAACCCGGCCAGCTTCAGCTTGGTGAAGAAGAATTCCAACGGCTGGGTGAAGACCATGTGGATGGGCTCCACATGCACGCCGGTCATCGACTTCAACCCGGTCATGGCCAGCAGCAGGTCGAACGGCCCGTGATGCGCGCCCGCGGCCTTCTGCACGGCCAGCAGGCTCGCGGCGCGTTCGAACGGCTCCAAAAGAAAGAGATAGATGTTGGTGGCGAAGACGAAGCAGACGACGAAGCCGACCGCCAGCGCCGCGGCGCAGACGATCAGCCGGCCGCGCAACTCGATCAGGTGATCCATGAGCGGCGCGCGCGAGGCTTCGATCTCGCTGTCGTCTTGCTCGGCCACCCTTAAGGGACCTTGGGCTCGGGCTTCTTCGCCCTGGGTTTGCGCGGCGCCTTGGGCTTGGCGGGCGCCGGCTCGGCGACCCCGGGCCCGGCCGGCGGGAGCTCGGACGCCGCCACGGCGGGCGGGATGGAAGTCATCACCGGCGCGGACTCGGGCGCCACTGGCTCTTCATGGGCGGTAAAACCGGGCGCGCTGTAGTCGGCGGCCATGGGGTTGAACTGCGTCAGCGTGCGGTGATCGGCGCGCATGGCCTCGACCTCCTTGCGCAGATCCTCGAGCTCCGACTGCCGCGCCAAATCCTCGAAACTGGCGCGAAACTCGTTGGCCATGCCGCGCATCCTGCCGACGAACTGGCCGACCCGGCGCATCAGGATGGGCAGGTCCTTCGGCCCGACGACGATCAGCGCCACCGCGCCGATGATCATGAGCTCCAGCAGCCGGTTTTCAGGAAACATGAGGGATCAGCCAGGCCCTGAGGGGCCGATCAGCGGGCTGTCGGGTCCTTCTCGGCCTGGGCCGGCGGAAGACTCGGGGTCGCCGCCGGGGCGGCCGGGGCAGCCTCGTGGTCGTCCTTCAGGCCGTCGCGAAAGGCTTTCACGCCCTTGGCCGCGTCGCCCATGACGCTCGAGATCTTGCCGCGTCCTCCGAACAGCAGGAGCGCGGCCGCGGCGATGATGATCCAGTGAATGGGACTTAGGCCGCCCATGATCAGGTCCACTCCTCTAGCGCGCCAAAAGGTCGAGTCAGCGCCTAAGACATTGGCGCTACATATAGGCCATTGCGCGGCGCAGCGCCAACCTGGCCCATCGCCATCACCTGGCTTGTACGAGCCGCTCACGCTCAACCGTATAGAAAGACCGCGCAAAGCCACGTTTTATTCCGTGCGCCTGTCGCCGCCGCGCGGCCGACAATTACCGCCAAGCCCGCAAAGGACGCCAAGCGGCCGCGTCGCCTGGCAGTTCATCCGCGACCTGGCCGGCGAGCTGGAAAAACCCTTGCCGCTATAAGCTCTATCTACCCGCGAGGGCTATGGGGACCGCGGCTCGGCAGGTTTTGACACCAAGGACACCAAGCATGCCAAGAAGAGTAAGGGCCGGCGCTGGACCTTGTGCTTCTTCGCGTCCTTCGTGGTCGAAAGCTGATTTCCCGCTTCGCGGCGATCAATGAAAAGCCGCCGGACCCTCAAGGCCCGGCGGCTGATCGTTCGGTCTTGCGCTGGTGCTACTTCAGAATCTTCGCCACCACGCCGGCGCCGACGGTGCGGCCGCCTTCGCGGATGGCGAAGCGCAGCTTCTCTTCCATGGCGATCGGGGTGATCAGTTCGACGTCA
>DASQSO010000083.1:0-4285 GCA_035642335.1 Caulobacteraceae bacterium | reverse complement strand
CCGCCAGTCTAGTCGGCGCGGGGCGGTTGTCCACGGCGCCGCCGTCGGGGGCCTCTGCACGACGCCGCCAAGCCCCTATATCAGCGCCATGACGCCGCTATCCGTTCTCGACCTGTCGCCGATCATCGAGGGCGGCGACGCCGGCCAGTCGCTGCGCAACAGCCTCGATCTCGCCCGCCATGCCGAGCGCCTGGGCTACCGGCGCTTCTGGCTGGCCGAGCATCACAACATGCCGGGTGTCGCCAGCGCCGCGACGGCCGTGGCCATCGGCTTCGTCGCCAATGGCACCTCGACCATCCGCGTCGGCGCCGGCGGCATCATGCTGCCCAACCATGCGCCGCTGATGGTGGCCGAGGCCTTCGGCACCCTGGCCGCCCTCTATCCGGGCCGCATCGACCTGGGGGTCGGCCGGGCGCCGGGCACGGACCAGCTTACCGCCCACGCGCTCAGGCGCACCCTGCAGGGCGATATCGACGCCTTCCCCAAGGATGTGGTCGAGCTGATGGGCTATTTCCGGCCTACCATTCCGAACCAGGCGGTGCGCGCCGTGCCAGGGGCGGGCCTGGACGTGCCGGTGTGGATCCTCGGCTCCAGCCTGTACGGCGCCCAGCTCGCCGCCATCCTCGGCCTGCCCTTCGCCTTCGCCTCGCATTTCGCCCCGGCGCAGATGGAGCAGGCGACCGCCATCTACCGCGACCGCTTCGAGCCGTCCGAACACCTGGCCCAGCCGCACGTGATGCTGGGCCTGAACGTGGTCGCCGCCGAGACCGACGCCGAGGCCAAAAGGTTGCAGACCTCCCAGCAGCGGGCCTTCGTCAATCTGCGCAGCGGCCGCGCCGGCCCTTTGCCGCCGCCGGTGGACAATATCGACGAGGTGCTGGACCCGGCCGCCAAGGCCATGCTGGAGCACACCCTGAGCGTCGCCGTGGTCGGCTCGCCGGAGACGGTGCGGCGGGGCTTGGCGGCCTTCATCGCCCGCACCGGCGCCGATGAGGTGATGGTCACCGCCCAGATCTTCGACCACGCCGCGCGGCTGCGCTCGTTCGAGATCACCATGCAGGCGCACCAGGGCGCCGCCGCCGTCTCAGCCGGCGCCTAGCCTCGGAAGCTTGGCCAGGTTGGCCCTGGGGACGACGCTCTGGGGATTGGGGTAGATTCGTCTTGGGCGCGCCCGTGGCTTTTCTCCTATAGTTCCCCCGCGGCTTTGATCGTCGCGAGGCGCGCCATGAGCACCCCGTTCTTCACCATTGGCCATTCGACCCGCTCGCTGGCGGAGTTCAGTGAGCTGCTGCGTCAGTCCGAGATTCAGCTGGTCGTCGATGTCCGGTCGATCCCGCGCTCGCGCACCAACCCGCAGTTCAACGCCGACACCCTCCCGGCAAGCCTCGCGGCCTCGCAGGTCGGCTATGCGGCCATCGCCGAACTCGGCGGCCTGCGCGGCCGCCAGCGCCTGCCGGAGCCTTCGCTGAACGACTATTGGCGGCTGACCAGCTTCCGCAACTATGCCGACTACGCCTTGACCGAGGGGTTCGCGGCCGGCCTTGCCCGGTTGCGGGCGCTGGGCGGCGAACGCCGCTGCGCGATCATGTGCGCCGAGGCGGTCTGGTGGCGCTGTCACCGGCGCATCATCGCCGACTATTTGCTCGCGGCCGGCGAGCCGGTCATGCATATCCTGGCGGCCGCGCACGTCGAGCCAGCCAGCTTGACCCCCGGCGCGGTGGTGCGGGAAGACCGGACGGTTGTCTATCCAGCCGCCCCCGACGCGGCCGCGTAGGCGGGCCGCGCCGGCCCTCGCCCATTCTTCCAGTCCCCGGGGCGGGAGGCCAAGTCAATCGAAGGGCGCGCTCTAGCCGGCGCGCCCTTTGTCTTTGTCCAGATCGTTCGTGGGCGAGACCTTCAGCCGGCCCTCGAACAGGGCGGCATAGGCCCGGCGCAGCGCCGCCTTCTCGACCTTGCCCATGGCGTTGCGCGGCAGGTCCTCGACGAAGAGCACCCGCTTGGGCGCCTTGAAGGCCGCCAGTTGCTCGCGCGCGGCGCGGATGATCTCCGCCTCGTCGCCTGACCCGGCGATCACCGCGACCACCGCCTCGCCGAAGTCGGCGTGGGGCAGGCCGATGACGGCGCTCTCGACCACGCCAGGCAGTTCGTCGAGCACCAGCTCGATCTCTTTCGGATAGACGTTAAGCCCGCCCGAGATGATCAGGTCGTTGGCGCGGCCGGACAGCCAGAGCCGGCCTTCCGTGTCCAGACGGCCGATGTCGCCGGTGATGAAAAAACCGTCGGTGGTTAAGGCCTGGGCGGTCTTCTCCGGATTGCGCCAATAGCCGGAGGCGACGCTGGGGCCGGAGATCTCGACCACGCCGGTTTCTTCGCCGCCGGCGATGCGCAGGCGGACACCCGGCAGAGGAAAGCCGACGCTGCCGGCCGACCGCTCGCCGTCCAGCGGATTGGTGGTGATCATCTGCGCCTCGCTCATGCCGTAGCGTTCGAGGATGCGCAGGCCGGTGCGCGCCGCGAAGGCGTCGAACGCGCTTTCCAGCAGGGGCGCGGAGCCGGAGATGAAAAGCCGCATATGGGCCGCCGACTGGCGCGTGAAGCGGGGATCGGCCATCAGGCGGCTGTAGAAGGTCGGCACCCCCATCATCACGGTCGCTCGCGGCAGGGCGGCCATCACGGCATCCTCATCGAACCGGGGCAGCCACAGCATGGGGATGCCGGTCAGCAAGGCGCAGTGGATGGCGACAAACAGTCCGTGTACGTGAAATATGGGCAGGGCGTGCAGCAGAACGTCGCCCTTGGTAAAGCCCCAGGCCGATTGCAGCGCCAGGGCGTTGGAGGCCAGGTTGTCATGGCTGAGCATCGCGGCCTTGGCCCGGCCGGTAGTGCCGCTGGTATAGACCAGGGCGGCGAGGTCGTCCGGCCGCGCGTCATGAACTTCCATCCGGGGGCGGAGCGAGAGGGCCTCGCGCGCGAGGGCGACGGCGTCGGTAACGAACATCGCCGGCTCGGCGTCCTTAAGGAAATAACCGACCTCGGCCGCCGTATAGGCCGGGTTCAACGGCAGGAAGACCGCGCCGATCTGCAGGGTCGCCAGATAGAGCATGACCGCCTGTGGGCTCTTGGCCGTCTGCGCCGCCACCCGGTCTCCGACCCCGACGCCCTTCGCCGTCAGCAAGGACGCCAACTGGCCGACGCCCTCTTCAAGCTCGCCATAGCTGACATCGTGTCCGTCCGTCAGGATCAGGCAGGGCGCCGATCGGTCGGCGGGAAAACGGGACCTGAGCAGCGCGTAGAGGTTCATGCCGCCTCTCTTAGCCGCGCGCGATCAGCCAGGTCCCGGCCGCCGCCGCAACGACCGACGCCGCAAGCCGCCACAGCGGCGCGGGCGTCATCGGGGCGGGATTGCCGGCATGGGACTTGGCGCCGGTAAGCATGGGTCCGATCAGGTTGTCGCGCTTGGCGACGGCGTAGAAGATGACGGCGATAAGGTGCACGGCGATCAGGGCCAGCAGGCCGTTGGACACCCAGCCGTGCCACTGGGCCACCGCCCGGCCCTGGTCGAAACTGATGAATTTGGCCAGCGGCCCCGGCTGGTCGCCGTCGACGTCGACGCTGAACAGGCCGAGGGCCAGTTCGGCGGTCAGGAGCGCCAGCATGGCCGCCACGCTCCAGCCGCCCAGCGGATTATGGCCGATGACTGGGCCATCCGATCGTCCACGGAGTAAGTTGCCGACATACCTCCGTATCGCGCGTGGTCCGCGCAGGAATTCGGCGAATCGAGCGGTCGAACTCCCAGCCACGCCCCAGATCAGCCGGAAGATCACCACACCCAGCAACACGAAACCGGCGTCGCGGTGCAGGTCGAGTTGATCGTTCTCACCGGTCCACCACAGGGCCGCGACCAGGGCAACGATCAACCAGTGACTCAGCCGCGTCGGTCCGTCCCAGATACGGATGCGGGTCTTGGAGCCCTGACCGTCGGTCGTCGGAATGCGTCGCTACTCCTTGGCGCGGAACTGTGTGTGGCAGTTGCCGCAGGCCTTCGTCAGGGTCGGATATTCGGCGCGGATGGCGCCGACGTCGCCGCCTTCCGCGGTCACATCGAAATGTCGCGCGGCGGCCGCCAAACCGTCGGCGGCGGTCTTGAACGCGGCGGGCTGGGTCCAGATCTCAGCCTTGGCGCGGGTCTTGACCCCCGATTCCGGGCCACTGCCGACCGGGAACCAGGTCGGGATTTGCGGCGCCAGCTGGTCCAGTCGCCGCGCATAGCCGACGATCACCGAGG
>DASQSO010000082.1:0-2379 GCA_035642335.1 Caulobacteraceae bacterium | reverse complement strand
TGTCCGCCGCCGTCATCATGGCGTTGGGCCGCGGGCCCGGATTGGGTGGCGGCGCAAAGGCGCGGCCGAAGAACAGGCCGGCGCCGGCGCCGATGACGAAGACATTGACCACCAGCGAAAGGGCGAGCGCGACCCAGAGCGGGCGCGGGCTCATCAACTCGATCCCTCGTCGAGGGCCGGCACCTGGGCCGGCGCTCCGTCCAGCGCCGCCGTTACCGCTGCCGTCTCGGCGTCGCTGTTGCGGGGCGGCGAGGCGTTCAGACTGGCCGCGCCGAAGCCGGCGCCGACCATCACGCCGATGAGACAGGCCGCGGCCAGGCCGACGCCGGAGATCCACAGTTCGCGCGGCCGCAAGACCCGCGGCGCCGGCGCGCTCGCCGCGATGCGCGCGGCCAGGGTCCCGCTCGCGCTGTCCGGCGCCCAGGCGTCTAGCATTTGATCGAGCCGCCACGCCTCGGCGCGCGTGGCGTGCGCGGACGGGTTTGCGGCCAGAAATCGCAGCGCCGGGGCGCGCTCTGCCTGCGGCCAGCGCGCGGATTCGCCGCCATAGGTCTCGATCAGCCGCTTAAATCGCTCTTCGTCCATTGCGTCCATAACCAACCTCTTCACCGCCTCAAAGCCCTTGCGCCATGGGCGCGAGCGTCTCGCGCAGGCTGCGCCGGGCGCGCGACAGTAGGCTTTCCAAGGCTTCAACGCTGATGCCCATCAGTTCCGCCGCCTCGATATTGCCCAGCTCCTGATAGTGACACAGCACAATCGCCTCGCGCTGACGATGGGGAAGCTTGGCCATGGCGGCTTCGACCGCGCGGCCGACGTCGGCGGCCTCCAATCCGCGATCGGGCGCCGGACCCGCGTCCGGCTGCTCGGGCGGCTCGGCCTGAGGCTGTTCACGGCGGCGGCGCAGGCGGTCGTAGCAGAGGTTCAGGGTCACTCGGTGCATCCAGGTGTCGAACCGGGCCGCGCCCGGCCGCCAGGACGGCGCATGGCGCCAGACGCGCAGGAAGACCTCCTGCGCCACGTCCTCGGCCTCGACCGCATCGGTCAGCGTGCGCCGGGCCAACGCCAGGATGCGGCCGAGCTTCAGCGCCACGAACTCATTGGCGGCGTCCGGCTCGCCACGCGCGATGCGGGCCACCAGCTCTTCGTCCGGATCGGCGCGGCCTTGGCTCAAACCCCGCCCCTCTCGTCCCGGCCCCAGCCTTCTCGTTTGGCCATGGTGCGGGCAAACCCTCGCCGTTCCAAAACGGGCTTCGCCTGGATGCCAGCGTCTAACGGCCTGGGGGGCTGAAGTCCGTCTATGGCGCGGCCGGGACCAGATTGTCATAGGCCCGGGTCGCCGCCGCCCGCGCGCGGACCAGCTTCGCGCGCAGGGCCGCGAAGCTCCGGGCATGGCCGGCGCGAGCCAGGGTGGCCTGAAAGCCCTTGGGCTCGCTGTCCGGATCGGCGGCGCCGGACACCGCCAGCTTCATCAGCTGCGACAGGTCCTGCTGCAGCCGCCAAGCCTCGATGAGGTCATCCAGCGGCGCCGGCGCGGCGAGACCGGCCTCGGCCATGGCGGCCAGCGCCCGGGCGGTGTGTGCGTGCAAGGGGCCGCCGGTCGCGGCATGGGTCAGCTGCAGGTACTGGGCGGCGAACTCGATATCCACCAGGCCGCCGGGCTCCAACTTCACATCCCAGAAACCCGCCGGCGGCCGCTCGCGCGTCATCAGATCGCGCATGTCGCGTACGTCGCGGGCCAGAACGGCGGCGTCACGCGGGCGCCGCAGCGCCGTCTCAATGGCGCCGGTCGCCGCCGCGCCGAAGGCCGCGTCACTGGCCCAGACCACGCGCGCGCGGGTCAGGGCCAGGAATTCCCAGGCCTCGGCGTCGCCATCGTAATAGGCCTGAAACGCAGCGAAACTGACCGCGACCGGTCCCTTTGAGCCGGAGGGCCGAAGCCGCATGTCGACCTCATAGAGACCGCCCTCGCCGGTCGGCGCCGACAGCGCCGCGATCAGGCGCTGAGTGAAGCGGCCATAGGTCGTCTCGGCGGCCCAACCCTTGATCTTCGAGACCGCCTGGGCATCGTTGGCGCGATAGAGGGTCATCAGGTCGAGGTCGGAGCCGGCGGTCATCTCCCGCGAGCCGCACTTGCCCAGCGCGACCACTGCAACGGCGCCCGGGAAAGCGCCGCCGAGGCGCTCGACCTCGGCGAGGGCCGCCGGCGCCAAGGTTTCGATCGAGGCGTCGGCCAGGTCGGCGAAGGCGCGGCCAGCCTCGGCGGTGCTGAGCGAGCCGCTCATCACCTGCACGCCGACGCGGAAGCTCTGTTCTCGGTGGGCGCGGCGCACCGCGTCCATGGCCGCTTCGAAGCCCGGCTCTGCGCGCGCGACCGCCCCG
>DASQSO010000081.1:0-3742 GCA_035642335.1 Caulobacteraceae bacterium | reverse complement strand
CCGCCAATCCCCAGGCTTCCGGCCGCTCGGCCTGGGTGCGGGCGCAGAACGCGTTGAGATGCGCCAGTTCCGCCGGACTGAGGCAGCCGGCCAGCACCACGAACCCGTGGTCCGCGAAGAAGGCCGTGGCGGCGTCGATGTCTCGAACGGGATCGAAGGCCGGGGGCGCTTCGTGGCTGACGCGGCCGAAGCCTTGCGTCGCGCGCTCGGCGTCGCCGCTCTGGTTGACCTGTGGATCGAACGTAACCTTCACCGCACTCGCCATGAACTCACCTCTCCCTGGAACGCATCAGGGCTCTAAATTGGGGACACAAACACCTTCCGCGCAATCCCGCGGTTTGGCGGCGCTTCAAAGCCCTCCGGCGCGACGTTCGGCGTGGGGAAGCTGGATCGTCTCCTGGAGCTGGCCTGGCTTTATCGCCGTCGCGGGCTGGCGGGGCGCGAAGTAAATGACGGCCGCGACGATGACGGCCGCGATCACCGCCACGATCAGCCAGACGCCGAGGTCGGATAGCAACCGGCCGCCGGCGCCCATCGGGGGCTCGCTCGGGTCGGCCTTATAGTGGGTCTCTCGGACCTGCTTGATATTGGCCAATTCCTTCAGGCTCCGCATAGCGCTGGCCGCCGTCGGCGAAACAAATCCGCCAGCGGCCGGCTGCCTTAACCCCAGATATCTGTCGACCAGGCGACATAAGCGAACTCTGGAAACCAAATCTGGGAAGCCAACGACTACGGCGCAATCCCCAGTTTCCAGTTTCGTCAGCTCACGACGACCCGGACGCGGCCCAGGTTCTGCACGCGGGCGAAGGCGGTTCTGTCGGTATCACCGTCGCGCTGGACGGTGGCGCGCAGGGCGGGGAAGTAGGTTCCCGGCGCCTGGAAGGCGAAGGTGGCCGACGCCGTCACGCGCGCGCCGGGCGTGAAGGAGGCGGTGACGGGGTATTGGCCCGCGCCCTCGAAATCCCACTCGGCTCTCACCACGGGCCCCGCGCCCGGCGGCGCCTCGACCATGGCGGCGAACGCGACGATCTCGCCGACCTTGACGTCGGCGCGGGCCGCGCCGTTGGCCGTCACCGCCACCGTCGGCTGAACGCCTTTGCGCGTGGCCGCGTTCGCCGGCGGCAGGACCTGCGCCTCGACGACGGCATATTCGGTGCTTTGCGGCGGCGCGACGCCCTTCTCCGCCCAGGCCGCGACGTCGCGCAGGGCCTGCTGCAACACGCCCTGGTAGGAGATGACCCGGGTGGTCGCCACCGGCCGCGGGTCGGCGGGCGAGGCGCTCTGGGGCGTGTGCAGCGTGTGGTCGACGAACCAAAGCCGGTAACGATCGTCGAATTCGCTCCCCAGCGCCGCCTTGACCCGCGCGCGGTACCAGTCCGCGCTCCACGGATAGGCCGCCTCGTCCATCAGCGCCTGCATCACGATCATCTTGCCGTTGAAGCGCCCGCTCTGGGTGGCGCCTCCGGACTGGACCTCCTGACCGGCAAGCAGCGGACGCTGCGGATAGAGCGGCTTGCCGTCCGGCCCCTTGTACTGGTCCCAGGCAGGATATTCCGCCGCCGGGATCTGGTGGCGATGATAGGTCTGCGTCGCCAGATAGATCGAGTTGTCGATCTCGATCTCGTCGCTGGCCCTGAGCGCCGCCATGGCGTGGAAATGCCCCTGGCCGAATCCGATCATGACCATGTCGCGCACCACGCCGGCGACATAGAAGATGTGGCCCTGGGCGCCGCCGCTTTTGACGATCACCGAGGCGCCCTGGAGATTGCCCTGGGGGAGATCGGCGAGCCTCAAGGCGGCGGGGAAGTCGACGCCGCTGCGGGTCTGCGACGTCGCCATGGTTAGCGGCAGGCCCATCGCGCGGGCTTCGTCCGGCATGACGAGCGCGCTGATCCGGGTCGGACGCTGGATGCGGGCCTGCTTCAGCGACGGCGGCGGATTGGCCCCCAGATAGCCGGGCTTGGTCCAGAAATCCTCGAAATAGGTCGGATCGCCATCGACGATGCGGTCGACGAGGGTGGTGAAGACGCCGGTGTAGCCGAAGGCGATCTTGTGGAAATTGAACCAGGCGCGCGGCGGGAAGCCGAAGCGGGTGACCTCCCGCAGCGCCTGGCGCTCCTCATCATCCAGGCCGGCATACATGTCGCCGCCGCCGCCCGGATCGATGGCGTCGATGATCCGCGGAAACTTGGGCCCGAGAATGTGCATCGCGTGCGCCTGCACGGTGAAGAAGTAGGGGATGCTGACGGGCGTTCCGTGCACGAACGGAACGCTGCCGTCCCAGACGCCCGGCATGGTCTCGACGCAGCCGAGCGTCTTGAACGCGCCGCCGCTGCCGCCGTAGACGTATCCATAGGGGCGATGGCCGCCGTACATCTCGGCCGCGACGGCGCGCGAGTATTCGGCCACGGCGGCGTTGGCCTCGGCGCTGCCGCCGAACATGTCCTTGGCGCCCTGGTTGGATTCGACCAGGTAGCCGCCGCTGGCGACGGCGAAGCCAATGCCGCTGGCCTGGTGCATGGCCATCGGCGCCGAGTTTTCGCTACCGGAGACCGCCTGAAGCGGCTGGAAGAAGCGGCCGTCATACTGATCCGGCGGCGGAAAATAGAGGGAGAACAGAAGCTCCGTGCCCTTGAATCCGCCGTGCAGGTAGCGATGGCGCACCGGCGCATCGCGCCATTCGTCGAGGTCGATGAACGGCTGGTCGTACACGGGTGGCCCTCTTGGTCCATACATCGTAGATTGAAGACCATACAATGTATAGAAGCGCGGTAAAGGCCTGCTGGCGGTCTGAAGCAAAAAGACGCAAAGCAGAGCAATGGAAGAGAAGTCGCGGGCGCCAGATCTCGCCGCCGACCGGATCGCCGCGGCGGCGCTACGGGTCGTGGATACCGAAGGCGTGCGCGGGTTCACCATGCGCGCGGTGGCGGAGGCGCTCGGCGTCACGCCGATGGCCATCTACCATCACGTTGCCGACAAGGCCGCGCTCGCGGCGCTGGTGATCGACGCCGCGGCCCGCGAGATTCCGTTCCCGAACCCGACCGGGGACTGGCGCGAGGACCTGCTGGCGATGGCGCGATGGTCGCGGCAAACCACGCTGTCTCATCCGGGCGTCGGGCGGCTGCGCAGCGCCCATGGCGTCTGGACGCCGGCGATATTGCAGATGACGGAGCGCTGGGTGGGGCTTTGGCAGCAGAGTGGCCTGCCGCTCGACGCCGCCGTGCGCGCGGCCAATGTCAGCAGCGCCGCGATCGTCGGCCTGGTCGGCTATGAGATCGCGGTGAGGGAGATGGCCACCCCCGAGGCGGCGATGCTGGTCCACCTACCGAACGCGCGCCTTGCCTTCACCGCGAAACACGATCCCGCGGAAGCGTTCGAACTGGCGGTCCACGCCCTCATAGACGGGCTGCGGGGCGGGTAGATTTCAGGCGCCCGAGGCGGCGTGCTGGGCGTGGGGAAGCGGGATCGTCTGTTGGGGCTGGCCCGGCTTGATCAGCGTCGGGTGCGGGCGGGGCGAGAAGTAGACGCCAGCCGAGACGATCGCGGCCACGATCACCGCCATGATCAGCCAGACGCCGAGACGCGACAGCAGTCGGTTTCCGCCGCCGATCGGGGGTTCGCCAGGGTCGGCCCTATAGTGGGTGACCTCTATTTGCCGGGTATTGGCCAACAGCTTTCGAGCTCCAGGTCGCCCTCATCGCCCGCCAGCAAGAACGAGCGCGGCGACCGACAGGTTCCGCAA
>DASQSO010000080.1:0-3435 GCA_035642335.1 Caulobacteraceae bacterium | reverse complement strand
CCTCGGTGATGAGCTGGGCGATCTCCGCACAATCGGGCCCGTCATAGACGTACCCGTTCGCGAGGAGGAAGATCAGCGCCGCTTCAAAGGCCGTGCGCTTGTTGCCTTGTTCGAACGCATGGTTGCGAGCGATGCCGAAGAGCAACGTGACGGCCAACGAGACCGCGTCCCGCTTCCCTTCGTAGAACCAGTGATTCCGCGGCTTGCCGAGCGCACTGATAAGCAGCCCTGCGTCGCGCAAAGCGAAGGGCTCGCCGGTCATTGCGGTTATATGCTGGTTTAGCTCAATGACCTCGTCAGGCGTGAGCCAGTGCGGCTCACTTGGCAAGCTCGGCGAGCACCTTGGGGAACCGCTTGGCGATTGCATCGTGCATCGCAGCGATGTCGAGCTTACCCGGTTGCGGACGCACGGGATGTGTCGTTTGAGCGGCTTCCGGCGCGGGCTTGCGTGCGGTGGTCACCGGATCCTCCTTGGCCAACAGGTCACGAACTGAACTGATATATAGGCCAGAGGTTTGCAAAACGCGAGACGCCCGGGCTCCCGGCGGATCATAGGACGCGGTTGACCGAGAGGGACCTGGCTTGTCACTCGACGGGCCAAAACCGCCTGACATTCCCGAGAGCGGCCGGGGCGAGAAGGTCCTTACGCTTGTTGCACTTGCGAAGCGCCCGGTAACGCTCTGACATTCCCCCTTAGCAACAGTCGGTTACAGGGATTGTGTCGCCGTTTCCAGGCCCGGCGGCTATGTGCGGCTCACCTTAAGGAAAACCCCTGATTCGCATGCCCATTTCCCTCGTCCAACGCGCCGCCGTCCAGCCGAGCATCGCCTTCATCGATCTCGCCGCCCAGCAGGCGCGCCTGCGTCCGCAGATCGACGCGGCCATCGCCCGCGTGCTCGCCCATGGCCAGTACGTGATGGGCCCCGAGGTGGGGGTGCTGGAGCGCCAGCTGGCCGCCTTCGCCGGCTCGGCCCATTGCGTCAGCTGCGCCAACGGCACCGAGGCCGTGGCCCTGCCGCTGATGGCCTGGGAGATCGGGCCGGGCGACGCGGTATTCTGCCCCAGCTTCACCTTCGCGGCGACCGGCGAGGTCATCCCCTGGCTGGGCGCCTCGCCAGTGTTCGTCGATATCCGTCCCGACACCTACAATCTCGACCCCGACTGCCTCGAGAACGCCATCCTGGCGACCCTCAAGGACGGCAGGCTGAAGCCCCGCGCCATCATCGCCGTCGACCTGTTCGGCCAGTCCGCCGACTATCCGGCCATCGCCGGCATCGCCCGCCGCTACGGGCTGAAGCTGATCGCCGACAGCGCCCAGTCGTTCGGCGCCACCCTGCACGGCCGCCATCCGGTCAACTGGGCCGACGCCATGACCACCAGCTTCTTCCCGGCCAAGCCCCTCGGGGCTTACGGGGACGGCGGCGCCATCCTGACCGAGGACGACTGGCTGGCCGAGCGGATCGATTCCCTGCGCGTGCACGGCAAGGCGACCAAGAGCGACATCGAGGGCCACACCTTCGACCACGACCCGAAATACCTGAACCTGCGCGTCGGCATGAACAGCCGGCTGGACACCCTGCAGGCGGCGATCCTGATCGAGAAGCTGCGCGTGTTCGAAGACGAGATCGGCTGGCGCAACGAGGCCGCCGACCGCTACACGGCCGGCCTCGCCGGATCGCCGGCGCGCACGCCGATCGTGATCCCGGGCGGCCTGTCGACCTGGGCGCAATATACCATCGAGCATGAGGACCGCGACGGCCTGGCCGCGCACCTGAAGGCCTACGACATTCCGACCGCGGCCTATTACCCGATGCCGATGCACACCCAGGACGTCTATGCAGGCTATCCCCGGCCGGGCGGACTGTCGGTCAGCGAGGCCAAGGCCGACCGCGTGCTCAGCCTGCCCATGCACGCCGATCTCGACGCCGACACCCAGGATCGCATCATCGAGGCGGTGCTGAGCTTCAACGGCTAGGGTTTTCCGCGCCCTTTATCGTCATCCCCCGCTGGAGCGCGGCGGAATGCGGGGGATCCATAAACTCTGGTCAGAGTCGGTGTTCATGGATGGCCCGGACAAGCCGGGCCATGACGATGGGGGTGTGGCGAAGCAAGCGCACTAACCATCGCCGCCGCATCCGGCTACAGTCTCGCTCAACGAAAAGCGATTCCGGGGGGAAGGCATGCAGCAGGCGGCGGCGCGCCGGTCGTATCAGACGCTGGACGGATTGCGCGGCGTCGGCGCCTTCCTGGTGGTGATGCGCCACGTGCCGGGCCTGTTCGGGCCGATCAGCGTGCCGGAGAGCTTCCTGGCGGTCGATCTCTTCTATCTGGTCAGCGGCTTCGTGGTCGCCCACGCCTATGGCGAGCGCCTGGCGCGCGGCGGCTTCGTCTGGGACTTCGTCAAGACCCGCATCATCCGGCTCTATCCGCTCTATATCATCGGCCTGATCGTCGGGGTGATCACGGCGGTGTTCTTCATCCTGGACGACCCGCCCAGCGATTGGACGCCGCTGAAGATCGGCGAATGCGTCGGGCTCGGGCTTTTGATGATCCCGCGCTTTCCGGGGCTCGGCATCAACGGCACCACCCTGAACGGGCCGATCTGGACGCTGCTCTATGAGCTGATCGCCAACTTCGTCTACGCCGTGGGCATCCGGCTGATGAAGACCTGGGTCCTGCTGACCATCGTCGCCGTCTGCGCCGTCGGGCTGGTGTTCGCCGAGTTCCACTATGGGACCCTGGACGTCGGCTATAACCTGACCGACCAGTGGGCGGCTCTGACCCGGGTGGGCTTCTCCTTCTTTACCGGCGTCCTGATCTATCGCTGGCTCGGCGAGCACGAGATCAAGTCTGTCTGGGCGGCCTGGGCCTGTGTGGTCGCGCTGGGATTCGTGCTCGGCGTCCACGTGCCGGCCAGGATCATCCCCTACTACGAGATCTGCGCCGTGCTGGTCGGCATGCCGGCCCTGGCCGTCGCGGCGGCGCGGTTCGAGCCGGGACCGCTGAGCGGGCGGCTGTTCAGCTTCGTCGGCCTGATCTCCTACGGGGTCTATATCATCCACCAGCCGCTGGGGAACCTGGCGACGATGGAAATCAACCGCTTCACCGACATCCCCGAGGGCTGGAGCGGAGCGCTGTACGGAGCGGCCTTCCTGGCCTTCCTGGTGCTGCTCAACTGGGCCCTGGACCGCTTCTACGACGCCCCGGTGCGGGCCTGGCTGCGGGCGAGGTTCATGCCCGCGCGCCCGCGTCCCGAGGCCGTCGCTGTCAAGCCAGCCTAGCGCCCCTTCTCCCTGTATGGACCGGAGACATAGCGGACGGGTGTTCGGAGACATGGTGGACACATTTGGCATGAGGCGGAGGGGCCGACATGCCATTTTTGGAGCGTTCCATCATGTTGCAGCGGGAGGAGTTCTGCCGTCTGGCTCTGAGGCC
>DASQSO010000079.1:0-8187 GCA_035642335.1 Caulobacteraceae bacterium | reverse complement strand
GATGGGCGATCGGCGCCTTCGCCCTTGCGACAGGCTGCACCGATCCGCGCAAGTCAAAACCCCGCACCAGATCGCGCCAAGGTCAGGGCGCGGTCGCCGGCGTGACGGCGATGCGGAACTTGCGGTCGGAGACGATCCAGTCGCGCACCGGGCGATCGTAGTAGCGGGCGACGTAGCCGCTCAGCAGCACCATGCCGAACGCGAAGGCCGTCCAGGCGAGCGGCTCGCCGATTTGCGGGGTGATCTTCGGCGCGATGTCGGACTGGAAGATGTGGGCGAGCGGGAGTTGCAGCGCGTAGAGCGGAAAGGACACGGTTCCGGCCAGGGCGGCCAACGTCCCGGACCGTGCGCCCAGCTTCGCGCTGGCGGCGCACCAGACCAGCAGTGGATAGAGCAGGACGACGCTGGCCAGATCGCAGACCACGGCGGCATGCGCGATCGGCAGGTATTGCAGGAAGAGCGCGGCCGGCGCCGCCGCCAGCAGCAGAGGCGCGGGCGCCGAGAACCGCGGCGCGCGGCCGCCGGCATAGAGGCGATAAAGCAAAAGGCCGGTCAGGTAGGAGAAGGCGACCCGGGCGAGGCCGCCTGCCCAAGTCTCATAGCACCAGCCAACGTCCAGGCCCTGGAACCGCCAGGCGACCCAGACCAGCGGCGCTAGGCTGAGCCCAGCCAGCACGGCGAGCGTCCGTGTCGACAGGCGGCGCAGGACCGTCGCGTGCAACAGGTTGACGGCCAGCTCGAGCATCAACGACCAGGCGACCGTGTCGAGGACGAAGAGGTCCGTATGCGGCCGCGGGACCGGGACGAAGGTCAGCTGGCTGGCAAGCGTCGCCCAGATCGACAGCTGGCCTTCCCGCTCGGCGCCCAGCGCCATGGCCGCCACGCCGACGAGCGCCCCCAGCGCCATCATCGGGTAGAGCCGCGTCAGCCGGATCCGGATCATGTCGCGAACCGGGCGCCGCGAGGCGTTGAGCCGTTGCTCATAGGCGCTGGCGATCACGAAGCCGGACAGCGCGAAGAACAGGTCGACCGCCAGATAACCGTGCTCGAAGATGGTAACGTGGTGGCTGACCACCCCCATGTGGTCGAAAAGCACCATGGCGGCCGCGACGCCGCGCAGGCCGTCCAGGGCCAAGAACCTACGCTTCCCGGCCGCCATACACCCTCCGCACACCTCAAGTCCTGGGACTACGCGCGAGAAGCCGACTGGTTCAAGGCGGAAGCGCCTTGACGGCTGGATTTAGCGCCCGGCGCCCATCGTGGCGGCGCTGTGGCTGACCACTTTGCCGCGGCGCCGGCGCGACTGGTTCGCTAATAAGGCGACAGATGCAGGGCGCGGGAGATCCACAGGGTCAAGAATATCAGCGCGGCCAGCGGCGCGACCGTGCCAAAGACCAGCAGCACCGTCGCGGCGCGGAATTGGCCCTCGCGCGCCAGCCGCTGGGCCTTGTGGATCGGGTGGAGCAGCCATGCGGCGGTGCGCAACGCCGCCGAGCCGGCGGTCAGGATCGGGACAAGCAAGGCGGCCAGGGCGATGCGCGAAATGCGCTCGTCGCCGGGGCCCGTCGCGGGCGTTCCGCGGGCCTCGTCGGAGGCTGGGGCCTCATGATCCGTTCGCCACACCTCGAAGAAACTCGGCGCCACGGCGATTACCCGGCGACCGCGGGGTGAGCCGCCGCCGGGCTGCCGCGGTCGGGATATCGAGCGATAAGGTCGGCCACGAGTCGCTCCGGGAGCCGGGGGGCGGTCCCGGGAGCCGGTTATCGGCCAAATCGGCGTAAGCGATCGAGACGGATCGCACAGCCGCCGCCTAAAGGCGGCATAAACGGCGCGCCTTGCAGGCCTCGGTCAGCGGCTTCGTGCGACCGAATGCCCTTGAGGTTGGATTCGGCGCGCCGGTATGCCAACTGACGGGCTAGGGCTTGATTTTTCCACGCACCTACCGGGTTTTTCAAATGACCATTACCGACGACACGCGCCCCGCGCCGACGATCGACAAGGAGGCCTTGCGCCGGAAGTACCGCGAGGAGCGCGACAAGCGGCTGCGCGACGACGGCAACGAGCAATACCTGCAGCTCAAGGGCCAGTTGGCCCACTATCTGGAAGATTCCTACACGCCGCTCGAGCCCCGCGAGGCGAAGACCGACCATGTCACGTTCGCCTTCATCGGCGGCGGCTTCGCCGGCCTGGTCACCGCCGCGCGGCTGAAGGAGGCTGGCATCGACGACGTGCGCATCGTCGAGAAGGGCGGCGACTTCGGCGGCACCTGGTACTGGAACCGCTATCCGGGCGCCCAGTGCGACACCGCCTCGATGGTCTACATGCCGCTGCTCGAAGAAACCGGGCATATGCCGTCGGAAAAGTACGCCCACGCGCCGGAGATCCTGGCCCATTGCCAGAACATCGGCCGCCAGTACGGGCTCTACGACAACGCCCTCTTCCACACCGTGGTCGAGGACATCAGCTGGGACGAGGCCAATTCCCGCTGGACCATCCGCACCAACCGCGGCGACGCCCTCACCGCCCAGTTCGTCGGCATGGGCACCGGTCCGCTGCACGTGCCGAAACTGCCCGGTATCGCCGGCATCGAGAGCTTCAAGGGCCACAGCTTCCACACCAGCCGCTGGGACTACGGCTATACCGGCGGCGATCCGTCCGGCGCGCCAATGGGCAAGCTGGCCGACAAGCGGGTGGCGATCATCGGCACCGGTGCGACCTCGGTGCAGTGCGTGCCGCACCTGGCCCCGGCCTGCAAAGAACTGTTCGTGTTCCAGCGCACCCCGTCCTCGGTGGACGTGCGCGCCAACGGGCCGATCGATCCGGACTGGTTCTCGAACGTCGCCACGCCGGGCTGGCAGCGGCGCTGGCTGGAGAACTTCACCGCCAACCAGACCGGCGGCATGGCCGACGAAGATCTGGTGATGGACGGCTGGACCGACCTCTCCCGCCGCATCCGCTCGAAGATGATGTCGTTGCCGCCCGAAAAGATGACGCCGCAACACATGATGGCCGCCTTCGAGGATTCCGACTTCGAGAAGATGGAGGAGATCCGCGCGCGGGTGGATTCCATCGTCGCCGACCGCGAGACGGCGCAGCGGCTGAAGGCCTGGTACCGGCAGCTGTGCAAGCGTCCCTGCTTCCACGACGAATATCTGCAAGCCTTCAACGAACCCGGCGCGCACCTCATCGACACCGATGGCAAAGGCGTGGAGACGATCACCGAGACCGGGGTGGTGGTCGCCGGAAAAGAGTATCCGGTGGACTGCATCATCTATGCTTCCGGGTTCGAGGTGGGCACCGAATACAAGCGCCGGGCCGGCTTCGACCTGACCGGCCGCGACGGGCTGAAGCTGTCGGAGCACTGGGCCCAGGGCATGCGCACCAAGCACGGCATCCACGCACACGGCTTTCCCAACGCCTTCATCGTGCAGCCGACCCAAGGCGCCAACCTGATCTCCAACGTGCCGCACAACCTGACCGAGGCCGGCCGCACCATCGCGACCATGGTCAAGCACGCGGTCGATACGGGCGCGAAAGAGGTCGAGGTGACCAAAGAGGCCGAGGACGAATGGGTGGCGCTGCTGCTCACCGGCCCAGGGCGGATGATGATGGGCTCCGCCGACTGCACGCCCGGCTACTACAACAACGAAGGCCGCGACCCCGGCCCGGCGGCGAAGCTGAACGTCGGCTATCCGGCCGGGGCAAGCGCCTATTTCAGCTATATCGACGGCTGGCGGAACTCCGGCGAATTCGACGGCGTCGAGTTTCGCTGAGGCTCGCTCGCCGGCCTTAGAGTGAATCCACCAGGACCAGTTCAGAGTCCTCCAGCGCTTTGATGCGCAGTTCGCGCTCCGCCGTGGCCGCCGCGCCGTCGCGGGGGCCGATGTGGACGCCGTTGACCTCGATCGCGCCGGTGGACGGCACCAGATAGGCGTGGCGGCTCGGATCCATCTCATAGGTGACGGTCTCGCCGGCCTTGATCGTCGCCCCCAGCACCCGGGCGTCGGCGCGGATGGAAAGCGCGCCCTCATCGTCCGGACGGCCGCTGGCCAGGGTCACGAAGCGGCCGGAGCGGTCGGCCTTGGGGAAGGGCTTGGCGCCCCAGGACGGCTCGCCGCCATGGGTCTTCGGCTCGATCCAGATCTGGAAGAGGCGGGTCTTGCCGGGCTCCAGATTGTACTCGGCGTGGCGCACGCCCGATCCCGCCGACATCACCTGCACGTCGCCGGCCTCCGTGCGACCGGTATTGCCCAGGCTGTCCTTGTGGGTGATGGCGCCTTCGCGGATGTAGGTGATGATCTCCATGTCCTCATGAGGATGCGGTGGGAATCCGGAATTCGGCGCGATCTCGTCGTCGTTCCAGACGCGCAACGCCCCCCAGCCCATGCGCTTTGGGTCGTGATAGCTGGAAAACGAGAAGTGGTGGCGCGCCTTCAACCAGCCGTGGTCGGCGCCGCCAAGCTCGGCGAAGGATCTGCGTTCGATCATGGTCGGGCTCCTCGGATTTATGGCGCGACCGCATAGATGGGGCGGCGTGCGCGCTTGACAACCGTCGCGTCAGGGTTTGCCTGACAGTCAGGGATAACCTGACGCGCGGAGGCGGCCCGTGACCACAAAATCCATCCATTGTTCGTTCTGCGGGAAGTCGCAGCACGAGGTGCAAAAGCTGGTCGCCGGACCCGGCTTCATCTTCATCTGTGACGAGTGCGTGGGCCTGTGTAACCAGTATATCGCCGGGACGCCGCCGGACCTGTCCGGTTTTCCGCCGATGGAGAATTGGCCGACCGAGCGGCTGCTTTCGCTGCTCGGCCCCGCCAACGCCACCGTCGACGGCTATCGGGAATACCTGCAGTCGATGGTCGACATGCTGCGCACGCGCGAAATCAGCTGGGCGGCGATCGGCAAGCAACTCGGCATATCGCGGCAGTCCGCCTGGGAACGGTTCACCTGAACCGCGGGCGCCATCCGCGCACCTGTATTGGGTGGTCAGATCAGCTCGGGCAGGAAGGCGAGCAGCTTGTCCGGGGTGATCGGATAGTCGCGGATGCGCGCGCCGCAGGCGTTGTAGATGGCGTTGGCCACCGCCGCTCCGGCGCCGCAGATGCCCACCTCGCCGACCCCCTTGATCCCCAAGGGGTTGGCCTTGTCGTCGACCTCGTCGAGAAAATAGGCGTCCATGTTGACGATGTCGGCATGGACCGGGGCCATATAGCTCCCCAGGTCCTGGGCGATCAGGCTGCCATAGCGCGGATCGACGGCGTTGAACTCGCTCAGCGCCGAACCCACGCCCCAGATCATGCCGCCGGTGATCTGGCTGCGCGCGGTCTTGGCGTTGAGGATGCGGCCGCAGGCGAAGACGCCCAGCATGCGGCGAAGCCTGGGCTCGCCGGTGACGATATTGACCCCCATCTCGACGAAATGCGCCCCGTAGGCGTGCTGGGAAAAGGTCCGCGATTCCGCCACCGGGGTGGAGTCGCCCACCACCTCGACCCCCGATGGCATGAGGCGCGAGACCAGGGCGGAAAGGGTCTCGGACTTGTTGGAGGCGACGATCAGGCCGTCGCGGAAGTCGATCTGGTCCGCGGCCGCGCCGTAGATCGGCGAGGCCGGATCGCCGGCGGCCATGGCGGCCAGGGTCCGGCGCATCAGCATGCCGCCTTCGTAGACCGCCGAGCCGGCGCTGGCGGCGCCGAACTGGCCGCCGGAGCCGGGGGCGGGCGCGAAGCCGGAGTCGCCGATCTCGACCACCACCTGCTCGATCGGCACGCCCATGGTCTCGGCCGCGATCTGGGCGATGATGGTATAGGAGCCGGTGCCGATGTCGGTCATGCCCTGGCGCACGATCACCCGCCCGTCGGCCTCAAGGCGCATGGCGGCTTTGGCTGGCAGCAGGAAGTTGCCCCGGATGGCGGCGGCCATGCCCATGCCGACCAGCCATTCGCCGTCGCGGACCCGGCCCGGCTTCGGATTGCGCTGGTCCCAGCCGAAGGACTTGGCGCCGTCGGTCATGCATTCGACCAGTTGGCGCGCCGAATGCGGATGGCCGGTCTCGGGATCGACCTCGGCCTCGTTGCGGATGCGCAGTTCGATGGGGTCAAGGCCCAGCTGCTCCGCCAGCTGGTCCATGGCGCATTCCAGGCTGAGCATGCCGGACGCCTCGCCCGGCGCGCGCATGGCGCTGGCCACGGCGATGTCGAGCTTCTGCAGGGAATGGCCGGTCAGCCGGTTCGGGGCCGCATAGAGGCCGCGGGAGAAGTTGGCGGCGCGCTCGACGAAAGGAGCGTTACGCGCACAGTGGGTGGCCGCTTCCAGGGCGAAGGCGGTCAACCGCCCGTCCGGTGTCGCCCCCAGCCGCACCCGCTGCACCGTCGCCGGACGATGGACGGTGGCGTTGAACATCTGCTGGCGGGTCAGCGCGATCTTGACCGGCTGGCCCAGCTCCCGCGAGGCCATGGCGGCCATCTCCAGGTCCTCGTAGGTCGAGCCCTTGCCGCCGAAGCCGCCGCCGATATAGCGCGATAGCAGATGCACGTTGGCGCGGGGAATCTGCAGGGTCTCGGACAGCAAATGCTGCGGCGGCTTGATCATCTGCACCGAGGTGTGGACCGTCACGGTGTCGCCCTCCCACCAGGCGGTGGTGGCGCAGGGCTCCATCTGGCAGTGGTTCTCGATCGGGGTGGAGTAGGTCTCGTCCAGCTGGATCGGCGCGGCGGCGAAGGCTGTCTCGAAGTCGCCGACGCGGGACTCGCCGTCGCAGATCTCGCCCCGGAGCGGATCGAACACGAAGTCGCCGGGCGTCTCCTTGTAGGTGACGCGGACCAGGTCGGCGGCGGCCTTGGCGTTCTCCGGGGTGTCGGCGGCGACGAAGGCCACCGGCTGGCCGAAGAAGCGGACATTCGGCTCGGCGAACACCGGCTTGGCGCCCGACTGGCTGCCGACATAGGACCGCGCGCCTTTTTCCGGCTGGTTCGCCGGCCGGTGGAAGGCGTGCCAGACCAGCTTGACGCCGGGCGCGGCGCGGGCGGCGGCGTCATCGACGGCGGTGACGACGCCGCAGCCGATCTCGGCCTCGACCAGCACGCCGTAGGCTGGCGGCGACGGGGTCTCGACCTCGAAGGCGTAGGGCGCCGCGCCGGAGACCTTGAGCGGGCCTTCGTAGCGGTCGACGGCGCGGCCGATGATGCCGGAACGGTTGCGGCTGATCGGGTTGGGAGCGGCGTAGTCGGCGAGGGTGGTGGACATCAGCGTTGGTTGTCCTGAATGACCGCGGTCATCAACCGACAGGTCAGATGAATCTTGAAATCGTTGCCGCCATTTCCGTTGGCGGCGGCCAGCTCGACCTGGGCGGCGGCCATGGGCGGCGCGCCGGCGGCGAGCGCCGCCTCGGCCTTGTGCGCCCGCCAGGGCTTCAGGGCGACGCCGCCGAGCGCGATGCGGTCGCCGGCCATGGCGACGCTTGCCAGGCCCGAGGCGTAGGAGGCGCGGTCGCGCACCTTGCGATAGCGCTGAGGACCGGCTGGCGGCGGCGGCAGGACGACAGAGGTGACGAGCTCGCCGGGCGCCAGGCTGGTCTCGATCTCGGGAGTCGCGCCGGGCAGGCGGTGCAGGTCGTCGATGTCGATGGTCCGCTGGGCGCCATCCGGTGCCACGGTTTCGACCGAGGCGCTCAGCGCACTCAGGGCCACCGCCATGTCGGAGGGGTGGGTGGCGATGCAGGCATCGCTCGTGCCCAGGATGGCGCTCATGCGGTTCAGCCCGCCGAGGGCGGCGCAGCCGGCGCCCGGCTGGCGTTTGTTGCAGGGCTTGGCGGTGTCGTAGAAATAGGCGCAGCGGGTCCGTTGCAGGAGATTGCCGCCAACGGTGGCCTTGTTGCGCAGCTGCGGCGAGGCGCCGGAAAGCAGCGCCTCCACCAGCACCGGATAGGCCTGGCGGACGCGGGAGTCGGCCGCCACGGCGCTGTTGGTGGCCATGGCGCCGATGCGCAAACCGCCCTCGCCCGCCTCATCGATTCGCGCCAGCGGCAGGCGGCCAACGTCGATGAGATGGGTCGGCTGTTCGATATCCAGCTTCATCAGATCGAGCAGATTGGTGCCGCCGGCGAGGAAGCGAGCCCCAGGAGTTTCGGCCGCGGCCCTGGCGGCCGCGGCGGGATCGGCGGCCCGCTCATAGGTGAAGGGTCTCATGCCC
>DASQSO010000078.1:0-6977 GCA_035642335.1 Caulobacteraceae bacterium | reverse complement strand
TCGAAATCCTTGGCCATGCGCGCGCCTCTCCGATGATTTGGCGGGGGACCATAGTTCGCCGTCCCGGACTTGTCGCGGGGGCGCCAATCGTGCGTTAGGCTGCGACCCCATGAGCGATGAGCCCCCGACCCAGCTCGGCCGCGCGGCCGCGAGCCCCGCCAGCCCGGACGAGGCGGTGCTGGAGCGGGTGGCCAATCCGCATCCGGACAGCCTCTATCTGGCCCGCTTCACCGCGCCGGAATTCACCTCGCTCTGCCCGGTGACCGGCCAGCCGGACTTCGCCCAGCTGGTCATCGACTACGCGCCGGCCGGCTGGCTGATCGAGTCCAAGTCGCTGAAGCTCTATCTGGGCGCGTTCCGCAACCACGGCGCCTTCCACGAGGACTGCACCCTGGCCATCGGCAAGCGGATCGTGGAGACCGCCGCGCCGCTCTGGCTGCGCATCGGCGGCTACTGGTATCCGCGCGGCGGCATCCCGATCGACGTCTTCTGGCAGACCGGTCCGGCGCCCGAGGGCCTGTGGCTGCCCGACCAGGGCGTCGCGCCGTACCGAGGACGCGGCTAGGGCGCCGCCCAGCGCGTGGTCAGGCTCGGCACATCCGGGCGGACCCGCTCCAGCGGCGGCTCGGCGGGCGTGCCGATGTGGATGAAGCCGGCGACCTGCTCGCCCTCGCCCAAGCCCAGCAGGGCGGTTGCTTCGGGCGCGTAGGCATACCAGTCGGTGATCCAGTTGGCGCCGTAGCCGGCGGCCTCGGCGGCGATCAGCAGGGTCATGCACACCGCCGCGGCCGACAGCCGCTGTTCCCGTTCCGGGATGGTCGCCTCGATGTGGCGGGAGACCACCGCCACGGTCAGCGGCGGGGTCCTGATCTTGAACAGAGCCCCCTTGGCCTTGTCCGGATTGGGCTGGCGCGCGGCGAGGTCTTCGAGGCCGGCGGTGAAGACCGCCTTGGCCTCGCCTTCCAGCACGATGAACCGCCAGGGAAAGAGCTTGCCGTGATCGGGCACGCGGGCGGCCAGCCGCAAAAGCTCGGCCAGTTCGGCATCGTCAGGCGCCGGCGCGCGCAGCGTGGCGGCGGAGGCGGAGCGGCGCAACGCGAGGAAGTCCAGCACCTCGCGACGGCGCTCGCCGATCGGCAGGGGCGCGCCGAAAATCGGCTGAGCGGGCAGGGCGATGTTCAATGCGGGCCTCTTGAAATTGGCGGGGCGCGGCTCATGTGGGTTATAAGGCCGGAAAGGTCGAGACCGACTGTGCATTTTCGGGCCGTGTTAAGCCGTCCCCGCGAAGATCGGACGCTTTTGGACCAGGGGAGAAGTTGATGCCGCAACGTCTGAAGGTGGTGACCCCGCAATCGACTCCGCCCGTCTGGGCGGCGCTGCGCAACGAAGCGGCCCATGCGGCCCAGACCGAACCCGCCCTGGCCTCGTTGCTGCACGCCACCATTCTGAAGCACGAAGACTTGGCCGCGGCCCTGTCCTACCAGCTGGCGCGCAAGCTCGGCGACCAGGAGCTCCGCGCCATGAGCCTGCGCGAACACGCCGAGGAAGCCTTCGCCTCCGATCCCTCGCTGATGGGCGTGATCGAGGCCGACCTGCAGGCGGTGTTCGAGCGCGACCCGGCCTGCAAGGGCTATCTGCAGCCCTTCCTGTTCTTCAAGGGTTTCCAGGCGCTGCAGACCCACCGGGTCGCCCACTGGCTCTATCACCAGGGCCGCGACACCCTGGCCTACTACCTGCAAAGCCGCATGTCGGAAGTTTTTCAGGTCGATATCAATCCGGCCACCCGTGTCGGCTCCGGCGTGTTCATCGACCATGGCACCGGCATTGTCGTCGGCGAGACCGCGGTGATCGGCGACGACGTCTCCATGCTGCAGGGCGTGACCCTCGGCGGCACCGGCGCCGAGCGCGGCGATCGGCATCCGAAAATCGGCAAGGGCGTCTTGCTCGGCGCCGGCGCCACGGTGATCGGCAACATCACCATTGGCGATTTCGCCAAGATCGCCTCGGGCGCCGTGGTGCTGAAGTCCGTCCCGGCCGGCTGCACCGCCGTCGGCGTGCCGGCTCGGCTGGTCAATTGCCCGACCGGCTGCGAGCCGGCCAGGTCGATGGACCATACCCTGGCCGAGGACGCCTACGACTATTCGATCTGAGCTTGCCCCGGCGGGGAATGCCGCTAGGCTCGCGGCCATCCCAGCCGGCAAGAGGAACGCGCGCCCGTGGACGAGAAAGACCTGAAGCGCGTCGAAGCGCACCTGAAGCGCACCTTCGGCAACCCGCACGTGGCCCTGGTCGCGCGCCCGAAACAGAAGGATTCCGCCGAGGTCGAGCTGAAGGGCGAATTCATCGGCGTCGTCTACGAAGACGAGGACGAAGCCGGCTCCTTCCTGTTCGAAATGGCGATACTGGCGGAAGATCTGGACGCCTGAGGCGGCCGATATACCCCGTCATCCCGCTGGAGCCGCGAAACGGTGGAATGCGGGGGCCCCCATAGACACTGATCCGAGACGGTGATCACGGGTGGCCCGAACAAGAGTCGGGCCATGGCGGTAATTTCTAGCTCAGCGCCATCTCTAGTTCGGGTGGATGCGGGTGATCTTGGTGCCCTGCAGGGTCAGGTCGGCCATCAGGCCGCGGCCGTTGAACGGGAAGGCGTAGACGTCGCTCGAGACGGTCTGGGTGTTGGCGACCGCGGCCCCGCCCTGGTTGATGATGGTGATGCTGGGGCCGGTCCCGGCCGAGAAGCCGTCGGTCCGCCTCAGATAGTCCAGCGAGCCCGGGGTCATGAAGAACAGGGCGTAGCTGAAGTCCTGGCCGCCGATCTGCAGGCCCCAGGAGCCGCCGGTGAGATTGTAGTAGCCGGCCGGTCGACCATCCACGAACAGCACGCCGTTGCCGGTCTGGCCGCCGAACACGAAGCCGGCCTTCAGAATCGATGGGAAGATCAGCACAGCCCTGGCATGGCGCGCATAGTATCGCGACCGCGGATTGGTGTCCTCGAGCCTGTTCAGAGCGGCCATGCCATCGGCGGCCAGCCGGTCTCTGTCGTCGGCGTGGGCGGCCGAAATGGCGAGCGGAGCGAAGGTGGCCGCGAGGGCGATCGCCCCAGCCGCAAGGTTTCGACGGGTGGTGTTCATTGCTGAGCGAGCTCCGACAATTGAGACGTCATTCGCCCGGAGTCTTACGGTTCCAGGCCGCGAAGGTAACGCATTGGTGATCGATCCGTTGCGCAAAACCCAAACCGTCATCCCCCGCTGGAGGCAGGGCGCGGCGAAATGCGGGGCCCCATGAACACACACACCGCGTGTGTTCATGGGCGTCCCGATCAAGGCCATGACGGTTGTTGTTGGTCCCGGCGCTAAAGCACCGCCAGCATCTCTCCCACCAGCGGATGGCGCACGATGTCGCCGTCGCTGAGCCGGACCACGGCGATGGCCGGGACGGCTTCCAGGCGGCCGGCGACGTCGCCGAGGCCGGAGACGCCGGGCAGGAGGTCGGACTGCTGCGGATCGCCGGTGATCACCATGGTGGAGTTCCAGCCCAGCCGGGTCAGCAGCATCTTCAGCTGCACATAGGTGCAGTTCTGCGCCTCGTCGATGACCACGAAGGCGTTGTTCAGGGTCCGGCCGCGCATGTAGCCGACCGGGGCGATCTCGATGGCGCCTTCGGCCATCAGCGCTCGCACCCGCTTCATCGACAGCCGGTCGGAGAGCGCGTCGTAGAGTGGGCGGAGGTAGGGGGCGAGCTTGTCCTCCATGTCGCCGGGCAGGAAGCCGATGGATTCGCCGGCCTCGATGGCGGGGCGGGAGAGCACGATGCGGCCGACCTTGCCCGCCTCCAGCGCCTCGACCGCCTTGGCGATGGCCAGATAGGTCTTCCCGGTTCCGGCGGGGCCGAGCGCCAGCACCAGGTTGCGCGCGTCGATCGCCTCCATCAGCGCCGCCTGACCGGGCGACTTGGCCTTGATGGTCTTCAGATAGCCCTGTTCGCGGTCGTCGTTGTGGGCCGGCCCCAGCGGCGACCAGCCGCCGCGGTCGATCGGCAGCCGGCGAATCTTCCCGTCGTCATAGTCCCCGTCCGAGAACGCGCCTTCGCGCACCATCCGCTTGCAAGCACGTTTGGTCATGGAACCCTCCGTCGGGATAAGAAAAAAGGGCGAGTCCGCAATGGACCGCCCTGGGGGTGAATGGGTGGCGAGGGGAGAAGGGACTGCGGCGCCGGGTGGCTCGGCCTTCGATCTTTGACGAGGCGGCCCTGAGGTCCGCCGACCAACCAAACGCGACACCGCATTCTCCGCCTGAAGGAGACCGAGAATGGCTTGTCGCCCCCTCGAATCGCCCGACTAAGGATGATGGTAACAGCCTTTCGAAACCGTTAAGCAAGCCAAACGTTGCAATAAAGGATGTGGGCGGATGAATGTTTACAGGCTGGGCGCCCTGTCGCCGACCTTGCCGGCGGACGATGAATACTGGATAGCGCCCAATGCTGTCGTTCTTGGAAATGTCATACTGAAGAAGAACGCAAGCATCTGGTTCGGCGCGGCACTCCGGGGCGACAATGATCCCATAGTCGTTGGTGAGAACAGCAACGTCCAGGACAACTCCGTTCTTCACACCGATGCCGGCTCGCCGCTCACCATTGGCGCCAACGTCACCGTTGGCCACATGGTGATGCTGCACGGCTGCAGCATCGGCGACGGAAGCTTGATCGGCATCGGCTCGATCGTCCTCAATGGCGCGCGCATCGGTCGGGGCTGCCTGATCGGCGCCAATAGCCTGATCACCGAGGGCAAGGAGATCCCCGACAACTCCATGGTCATCGGCTCGCCCGGCAAGGTGGTCCGCGCGCTCCCCCCCGAACAGGCCAACCGGCTTTCCATGGGCGCGTTGGGCTATGTACAGAACTGGAAGCGGTACAAGAGCGGCCTCGTCGCCGCGTCCTAGGTCCCAAGGGAGGACGACCATGGCTTACGAATTCGTGCGGGTGGACCGCGACGGACCGATCACCACCATCACGCTGAACCGGCCCGAGGTGATGAACGCCCTGCATTCGCCGGCGCACTTCGAGCTTGGCGAGGTGTTCGACGCCTTCGCCGCCGACCCAGAGCAATGGGTGGGCATCGTCACCGGCGCCGGCGAGCGGGCCTTTTCCGCCGGCAATGACCTGAAGCACCAGGCCGGCAACGGCAAGATGGGCAACCCGCCGTCGGGCTTCGCCGGTCTGACCAGCCGCTTCGACCTGACCAAGCCGCTGATCGCGGCGGTGAACGGAGTGGCCATGGGCGGCGGATTCGAGATCGCGCTGGCTTGCGACCTCATCATCGCCTCGGAAAACGCGGTGTTTGCGCTGCCGGAGGTGCGGGTGGGCCTGGCGGCTCTCGCCGGCGGCCTGCACCGGCTGCCGCGGCAGATTGGCGAGAAGCAGGCCATGGGCATGATCCTCACCGGCCGCCGCGTCTCCGCCGCCGAGGGCAAGGCGCTGGGTTTCGTCAACGAGGTGGTCGCGCCCGCCGACCTGATGGGTGCGGCGGTGCGTTGGGCCAAGCTGATCTGCGAAGCCAGCCCGATGTCGGTGCGCGCGTCGAAGGAGGCGGCGATGCGCGGTCTGGACGAGCCGTCCCTGCGGGCGGCGCTGGAGGGCCAGAACCGCTATCCGGCGGTGGCGGCCATGTACCGCTCAGCGGACTTCAAGGAGGGCCCGCGGGCGTTCGCGGAAAAGCGCGCGCCGAACTGGACGGGGGCGTAGGGGAACTGGGCACACACACGCCTTTCCACGCCACCCCTTTGCCAGCGCGTCGCCGCGCCGCGCGGAAAGGCGTGTGTGTCCCCCGTTTCAGAACGGGACGGTGAGCGAGTCGAGGATGGTGAACCTTGGCCCATAGGCGGACTGGAAGATGCCGATGCCTTCGGCGGGCCGGATCAGATTGACCCGGTCGGCGACGTTGAGGATGGTGATGCGATCGACCACCTCGCCGACGCCCGGAACCTTAAAGCTCCGCTCGACGGAGGCGTTGAGCTGGACCACGGGCGGCAGTTTTTCCAGATCGGCGAACCCGCCGCGCAGGCCGGACGAATAGATCAGGTCGAAGCTGACCGCGTAGGGGCTGAAGCGGTAGGTGGCCCCGGCCGAGACGCCGTAGAGCGGCTGGTGGTCCAGCACCAGGCCGTTGGCGTTGATGAAGGCCAGTTCGTCCGGATCGAAATTGAACTGGCCGGTGGCGACGCCCTTCTGCCGGTTCTCGCCGATGGTCAGATTGGCGTAGGCGGAGAGGTTCGCGGCGCGGTAATTCACCGCGAACTCGCTGCCCCAGATATAGCCGCTCTGGTAGTTGAAAGGCGCGAAGATCGGCACGACGCCGAACTGTCCGGTATCGAGGTAGTGGGTGGTCTTCTCGTAGAAGTTATCTTCTGAAAGCGTCAGGCGCCGACTGAGGTGATAGACGATTCCGAGATCCCATTCGGTGTCGTCTTCCGTGGTCGGATTGACGATCCCCGGCGGCCCGCCCGCGGTGGTGCCCGCGAAGGCCTGCGGCGCGTTCGGAGAAATGCCCTGAAAGCTCGGGACCTGCATGTAGCGGGCGACGCCGGCGTGCACGGTGGCGTTGTCGGTGAGGTCGTAGGACAGATTGACCGTCGGATCGATCTGCTGGTGGTTGGTGAAGCCGCTCAGCGAGTCGAAGCGAAGGCCGAGGTTGGCGCGCAGGCGCTCATTGATCCGCCACAGATCGTTGATGTAGGCGCCGGCGAGGATGTTGGTCGCCTGGGCGGTGTTGGATATCGGCTCGGGCGTCGTGCTGGTCTGGTTGCCGGCGTCGTCGACCGGGAAGACCAGCGAACGGTCGTCGACCGTGACGTCATAGGCGCCGACGTAGAAGCCGGCGCTCAGGGTGTGGGCGCCCAGGGTTTTGCTGAGGTCGCCCTCGAGCGTGTTGTCGATATCGTTGTGGGTCGCGGTCGAGGCAACGCCCTGGAAGATCAGCT
>DASQSO010000077.1:0-4939 GCA_035642335.1 Caulobacteraceae bacterium | reverse complement strand
CGCGGCAACTTCGCCGACAACTATTTCGAAGGCTTCAAGCTGATCGAGAACAGGGGGACCTTCACCACCCCGCTCGGCGACGCCTCGCGGATCGAGATCGTCCGCGGCCCGCCGTCGGCCATCTACGGGCCCGGCAAGGTCGGCGGGTTCCTGAACTTCGTGCCCAAGTCGGTCGCCAGCGAAAACCTTACCCGGCCCACCGGCGAGGTGGAGGTCGAGCTCGGCAGCTATCAGGACAGGGAAATCAACGGCCAGGTCGGGGCGCCGATCAAGCTCGGCGCGGCCGACGGCGGCATCTATGTCTATGGCGAGGACGAGGACGCCCACAGCTTCTACCGCGGCATCTATCCCAAGCATCAGCTGGTCGAGGCTTCGGTCAATTTCGACCTGCCGCAGTCGTGGCGGTTCAGTCTCGACGGCCTGGTCTACGGCTCCAACGGCGATGTCCAGACGCCGGGCTGGAACCGCCTGACGCAGGCCCTTGTCGATAACGGGACCTATATCACCGGCCACAACACCACGCTGACGAACACGCCCGGCGTTCCCTATCTGACGCCGGCTCAGGCTACGCCAGACGCGTTCGCACCCTATCCGAACATCTTCACCGCGGTGGGCGGCGGCTTGTACGCCGCGGTCACCCCGGGCAGGCCCCGGCCGCCCTTGCCGCCGCAGTTCCAGCTGAACAGCCCCGGCGCCGGGACAACCGTCAAGCTCAGCCGGCGCGACGTTGACGTGGGCCCGCTCGACTTTTCAAACACCCTGACCGGAACCACGGTCGCCGGCTTGAGCAAGACCTTTGCCGACGACAGCGTATTGAAATTCCAGTTCTTTTACGATGGCTTGGACAACAAGCGCTTCGTCAGCTACGGCTTCCCGGCTTGGTTCCGGGCCAATACCTACGAAGGCCGAGCCACCTACAATTTCAAGTGGAACAGCCCGGACCAGGTGGTCACGGCGGACACGATCGTCGGCGTCGATGACCGCGCCTACCAGGGCCGCGACATGCAGAGTTTCAACAGCGGCCTGATCGCGCTGGATCGCCGTGATCTTTCGGTCGGCGCGACCGCGACCGACACCATCTGCGATCCGTTCGCCCTCGGCATTACCGGCGACCAGATTCCGACCAACTGCCAGGGCTGGGAACAGGACATCCACAGCACCTACAACGACGCCGGCGTCTTCGGCACCACCGATATCACCTTCTGGAAGCGGCTCGATATCGTCCTGAGCGGCCGTTATGACTATTATGACGCGCACAGCACCGACACCGGCATCCTGTCGTTCGATAGCGCCAGCGGGTCGGCGTCGAAGGGCGACGGCACCTACTCGGTCAGCGTCAGCTATAAGCTGCCCTTCGATCTGCTGCCCTATTTCACCTATGCCAAGGCCTCGTCGCTGGAGGTGCAGCAGGCCGGCGACATCAAGCCCGCCGACCTTGTCAGCGGCGGCTGGCTCAGCCACTCCGACCTGATCGAAGGCGGCGTCAAGTTCCAGTTGCTGGACCGGACGATCGTCGGTTCCATCGACGGCTACCAGCAGGATCGCACACTGGAGGCCGGCTTCAACGCCACGGCGTTGAACACTCGCGCCACCGGGGCGGAGGTCGAGATTCGCTACCTGGCGACCAAGAACATCAGCTTCACCCTGTCGGGCGATCTGCAGCACACCGAGGTGATCGGGCCGGACAAGAGCACCGACTACATCCCGGCCTATGCGGTCTGCGGCCAGAACCTGGCCTGCGAGCTCAACTCCTGGGGCGGCGCCTACCTGGTCACCAACTTCAGCAGCCTGCCGGGGCGGGCTGGCGACTATACCCTGTCGAGCATCCCGGCCGGGGTGGTCAGCTTCCACGGCAATTACATTACCGATCGGTACGACTGGGGCCGGGCCGGCGTCACCGCCGGGGCGACCTATGTCTCCAGCACCTCCGGCACCATCCAGAACGCCATCAAATACCCTGCCTATACCCTGGTCGATCTCTCGGCCTTCTACCAGCGCGGACCCTACGAGGTGGACGTCAATATCGATAACCTGCTCGACACCTTCTACGTCACACCCAATTCCGACCCCACCTATGTGAACGTCTCGGCGATCCCGGGCGTCGGACGGACGTGGCGCGTCACCCTCAGGCGTTCGTTCTAAAGGCGGGCGGATCGGTTCAAGGAAGATCGCCAATGCGGAAGATCGAATGGCGGCCGTGGATCCTGGTCTCGGTGTTCAGCGCGCTGCTCTTCCTGATCACCGCGGCGACCTATAACGCGCTCGGGGTCGTGCTTCCGGCCATGGTCAGGGAGGAGGGCTGGAGCTGGACCGAGGCCGGCTTCGGCTTCACCCTGCTGGGCGCGGCCACCGGCGCCTCCTCCTTCCTGCCGCCGGTCCTGATCCGCCGCTGGGGCGTGCGCACGACGCTGCTCTGCGGCACGGCGGTGATGGCGTCCGGCTTCTTCTGCCTGGGCGAGACCCACCGGGCCCTGGTCTATTTCGTCGGAACCACGCTCTGCGGGATCGGCTATCAGATGATGGCGCTGATCCCCGGCACCTATGTGCTGGCGGTGATGTTCAAGCATCGCGCCCTGCCGTTCGGTATCTATTTCGCCTCCGCCGCTGTCGGCGGCATCGCCGGGCCATTCATGGTCTTCGCCATCATGGCCCTCAGCCACGGCCAGTGGCGCGACTTCTGGATGACCCAGGCGGTGGCGGCCGTCGCGGTCGGGATCATCTGCGCCTTGGCGGTCGGCGGGCCCGCCGCCCTGGAAAAAGCCTCGGAAGAGACCGACCGGGAGGTCGCCGCGGAAGCCGCCGCCGAGGCCGCCCGCCCTCGCGCCGGCGGGGTCTATCGCACGGTGGTCGACTGGACCACGCGCGAGGCGCTGCGCACGCCGCAGTTCTACATCCTGCTGGCCGCCTATTTCGGCCACCTGCTGATCGGCGTCACCGTGGCGTCCGTATCGGTGGCGCACCTGACCCAGCGCGGCGTCAGCGCCACCGTGGCCGGAACCATGCTGAGCATCGACGCCCTGATGCAGACGGCCGGCCGCACCTTCGGCGGCCTGATCGGCGACCTCATCGATCCGCGCTGGCTGCTGATCGCCGGCCTCGGCGCGCTGGTCGTCGGCTCCGCCGCGCTCAGCGTCGCCAGCTCCTATCCGATGATGCTGCTCTACGCCGTCGGCAGCGGCGTCGGTTTCGGCCTCACCCTGCTGACCGTCACGGTGCTGCTGCTCAACTACTATGGCCGCAAGCACAATCTGGAGATCTTCTCCATCACCTGCCTGATCGGCGTCGTCTCGGCGCTTGGCCCGACCATCGGCGGGGCCTTGCGTGACCTGACCGGCAGCTTCACGTCGACCTTCCAGCTGTTCGCCGGAGTCATCACCGTGATCCTGGTCGCGGTGGTCTTCATGCGGCCTCCGCGCCACACAGCATCGATTGACGGGACGGGCGCTGGCCCACTGGAGCTTCCCGGTCAATTCGCCGAAGATCGCGCCTAAAGGAGGCGCATGGCCGTGACCCAGCCGCACAAACACCAATTCGGCGTCTTCCTGCCGGTCGCCAACGGCGGCTGGATCATCTCGTCGACCACCCCGCCGCTCGACGGCCTGTGGAAGCAGAACCTGGCCGCCGCGGTCACCGCCGACCGGGCCGGCCTGGACTTCGTCATGTCCATGGGCAAGTGGCGCGGTTTCGGCGGCGTCACCAACCATTGGGGCGTCCAGATGGAGTCGCTGACCATGATGGCCGGCATCGCCATGGCCACCCGGACGGTGAAGCTGTGGGCGACCATCCATCCGCTGCTGCAGAACCCGGCCGTCGCCGCCAAGATGATCACTACCCTCGACCATATCAGCGAAGGGCGCGCCGGAATGAACATCGTCGCCGGCGCCTACAAGGCCGAGTTCGACCAGATGGGCGCCTGGGACGACAGCCTCGACCATGATGGCCGTTACGACCTGACCGAAGAATGGACCATGCTGATCAAGCGGCTGTGGAGCGAGCCCAGCGTCACCCACGAGGGCCGCTTCTTCCATTTCAAGGACTGCCAGTCCAATCCCAAGCCGCTGTCGCGACCGCATCCCGACCTGATCTCCGCCGGCATGTCCGACCGCGGCTTCGACTTCGCCGTGCGTGAGGCCGACGCCTGCTTCATCGGCGGCCGAACACCTGAGGAGCGCCGCGATTCCAGCCGCCGCGCCAAGGCGATGGCCGAGAAATACGGCAAGACCATCAAGACCTACGCCATGTGCACGGTGGTCTTCGCCGAGACCGACGCCAAGGCCGAGGCCCTGGTCGAACGCTACCGCGAGGGCATCGACATGGGCGCGGTGATCGAGATGCTGAAGAGCTGGGGCGTGCCGCCGGAACGGCTGGATCAGGTGGCCAAACAGCAGGGCGCCTTCATGACCCAGACCGCGGTCGGCTCGCCGGCCGCCTGCGCCGACCAGATCGAGGAATTCCTGACGTTCTGCGAGATCGACGGGCTGATGCTGATCTTCCCCGACTATGTCGAAGGCTTGAAGATGTTCGGCTCCGACATCCTCCCAGGCCTGCGAATGGCGGCGGCGTGAACGCCACGCCCAACCTGGCCGATGATCTGGCGGCCTGGATCGGCCCGTCGCGCACGGCCCTGCTGGTGATCGACATGCAGGTGGATTCCGCCTCGCCGGATGGCGCCCTTGGCGGGCAGGTCGACTTCAGCTCCGTGCCGTCGGCGCTGGAGGCGGCGCAGGCGCTGGTCGAGGCCGCCCGCGCCGCTGGGGTCGCCGTGGTCTTCGTTGGCCTCAAAACCAGCCCCGAAACGGACTCGTCGGCGTGGAAAGAGCGGATGCGCCGGCGCGGCGGCGACCCGGACCGGGACATCGCGGTTTTCCGCGCGGGCGCGGCGGGCGCCGACTTCTTCGGCCCGCGGCCGCTGCCCGGCGAACTGGTCATCGCCAAGACC
>DASQSO010000076.1:0-2753 GCA_035642335.1 Caulobacteraceae bacterium | reverse complement strand
CTGCTGCGTGACCAGCGCGACGCCGGCCGCGCCGACTCGCCGATGCGGCCCGCGGGCGACGCCGTCTTGCTCGACACCACCGAACTCTCTATATCCGCTGCCGCCGATGCGGCCCGCCGCATCGTCGAGGCGGCGCGCAGCCGGTGGGAGACCTCCCGCCCCGGCTAATCCCATCGCCCTCCTCGAAGGACGCAGATCACGTTCCACACCGCTTGCCGCGCCGGGACTCCGCCGCGGACGCACGCCTATCTCATCAACCCAAACCGGCGCCAGGGTCCGACCGCGATGCGGCGGGCGTCCTTGCGCCATCTGCCGGAGTTTTCATGGCTGACGATATGAGCATGAGCATGACCCCCTCGCGCGACGACTTCGCCGCGCTGCTCGACGAGGCCCTGGCCGGGCGCGACCTGAACGAAGGTTCGGTGGTCCACGGCCTGGTGGTGGGCATGGAGAAGGACTTCCTGATCGTGGACGTGGGCCTCAAGACCGAGGGCCGCATCTCGGTGAAGGAGTTCCAGACCGGGGACGGCAAGCCCGTGCCCAAGGTCGGCGACACCGTCGAAGTCTATCTGGAGCGGGTCGAGAACGCCTCAGGCGAGGCGGTGATCAGCCGCGAGAAGGCCCGCCGCGAGGAGGCCTGGACCCGCCTGGAGGGCGTGTTCGCCGAGGGCCAGCCGGTGAACGGCTCCATCGTCGGGCGCGTGAAGGGCGGCTTCACCGTCGACCTGGGCGGCGCCTCGGCCTTCCTGCCGGGCTCGCAGGTGGACATCCGCCCGGTGCGCGACGTCGGCCCGCTCATGGGCAAGGAACAGCCCTTCGCCATCCTCAAGATGGACCGGCCGCGCGGCAACATCGTCGTCTCGCGCCGCGCCATCCTGGAGGAAGCCCGCGCCGAGCAGCGCACCGAACTGGTGTCGCAGCTGCACGAGGGCGAGGTCCGCGAGGGCGTGGTCAAGAACATCACCGACTACGGCGCCTTCGTGGACCTGGGCGGCATCGACGGCCTGCTGCACGTCACCGACATGAGCTGGAAGCGCGTCAACCACCCGAGCCAGGTGCTGGCGGTGGGCGACACGGTCAAGGTGCAGATCGTCAAGATCAACCCGGACACCCAGCGCATCAGCCTGGGCATGAAGCAGCTCCAGTCCGATCCCTGGGACGGCGTGGAGGTGAAATATCCCGTCGGCGCCAAGCTCACCGGCCGGATCACCAACATCACCGACTACGGCGCCTTCGTGGAGCTGGAGGCGGGCGTCGAGGGTCTGGTCCATGTCTCCGAAATGAGCTGGACCAAGAAGAACGTTCACCCCGGCAAGATCGTCTCCACCTCGCAGGAGGTTGAGGTGGTGGTGCTGGATGTGGACGCCTCCAAGCGCCGGGTGAGCCTGGGTCTGAAACAGGCCATGCGCAATCCCTGGGAGCAGTTCCTGGACGATCACCCCGTCGGTTCGACCGTCGAGGGCGAGGTGAAGAACGCCACCGAATTCGGCCTCTTCATCGGCCTCGACAACGACATCGACGGCATGGTGCACCTCTCCGACATCGACTGGAGCGCGCCCGGCGAGGAAGCCATGGCCCGCTACACGAAGGGCGACCTGGTCAAGGCCAAGGTCCTCGACGTCGACGTGGAGAAGGAGCGCATCAGCCTGGGCGTCAAGCAGCTCAGCGGCGATCCGCTGACCGGCGAAACCTTCCGCAAGGGCCAGGTCGTGACGGCCACGGTGGTCGAGGTCACCTCGGGCGGCCTTGAGGTCAAGTTCGGCGAGGACGACGCGCCGATGACGGCCTTCATCCGCAAGTCCGACCTCTCCCGCGACCGCGCCGAACAGCGGCCCGAGCGGTTCGCCGTCGGCGATCGTCTGGACGCCATGGTGAGCACGGTGGACAAGGCCGCGCGCCGCGTCTCTCTCTCGGTCAAGGCCCTGGAAATGGCCGAGGACAAGGTCGCCGTCGAGAAGTTCGGCTCCTCCGACAGCGGCGCGTCCCTGGGCGACATCCTGGGCGCGGCCCTGCGCGAGAAGGCGTCCAACAAGGAATAGCCGCTCCAGCCTCGGGTCGATCCGGCCCGGGGCTGGACCTGGTCCTGCAACGGGGCTTGCGAGGGGTTTGGCGACGGCGCCTCCCGGCGGCGGAATTTCCGTGTTACCGTGATATTTCAGGGGTCTGATTGGGGGATCGCCGATCATCGGCGAGGGTCGGGCCTGGGGGGCGACATGATCAAGTCCGAACTGATTTCGGCTCTGGCCACGGAATATCCCGATCTGACCCAGAAGGATGTGGAGAAGGTCGTCGGCGTCATTCTCGAAAACATGGTCGGCGCCCTGGAGGGCGGCGGCCGGGTGGAGCTGAGGGGCTTTGGCGCCTTTTCCGTCCGCACCCGTCCGGCCCGTCCCGGACGCAACCCCAAGACCGGAGAGCCGGTGTCGGTGGGGGCCAAGCATGTGCCGTTCTTCAAGAGCGGCAAGGAGCTTCGCGCCCGTCTCAACGCCGACTGATCCGGCGCCTTCGCTTAGGAAAGTTCGCCCGCCGTGAGCCTCGCCAAGGATTTCCGGGACTTCATCTCCCGGGGCAATGTCGTGGATCTCGCCGTGGGCGTGGTGATCGGCGGCGCCTTCGGCAAGATCGTCACCAGCCTGGTCAATGACATCGTCATGCCGCCCATCGGCCTGCTGCTCAGCGGGGTCGATTTCAGCGATCTCAAGATCGTGCTGCGTCACGCCGATCCGGCCCGGGGCTGGACCTGGTCCTGCAAC
>DASQSO010000075.1:0-3725 GCA_035642335.1 Caulobacteraceae bacterium | reverse complement strand
GGTTTGCTGCTGGACCGCCGCGATGGCGATCTCGCCGCCATCGGCCGCCTCGGCGACGGCGCCGAGCGCCTCCAGCGTTTTGACCCCAACCAGCCGATTGGTGGCGTTGTCGTCGACCACCAGCGCACGTAAGCCGGTCAGCGGCGCCTCGTTGAACACGTCCCGGACCGGGGCCGAGGCGACCGCCTCGGCTGGGGGCGCGGCGACTTCGAACCAGAAGACCGAGCCGTTGCCTTCTCGGCTGGTGAAATCCATCTCGCCGCCCATCATGCGCGCCAGGCTGCGCGAAATGGCCAAGCCAAGCCCGGTGCCGCCGAACCGGCGGGTCGCGCCCTGATCGGCCTGTTCGAAACGGTCGAACAGGATGGTCCGCGCGTCCTCCGGCACGCCGATGCCGGTGTCCTCGACCTCGCAGCGCAGCCGCCGCGCGTCGCGATCGCCCAGATAGGCTAGCCGCACCTCGACCCCGCCGCGCTCGGTGAATTTCAGCGCGTTGCCGACCACGTTGAATAGGCATTGGCGCAGGCGCACCGAATCCAGCTCGGCATAGTCCATGGGCGCTACCGGACCACGCAGATAGAGCCCCTTATCCTCGGCCTGGGCGCGCAACAGGCTGATGACGCCAGAGGTGACCTCGACCGGATCGGTCGGCGACGGCGCCAGCTCCAGCTTGCCCGCCTCCATCTTGGAAAAGTCGAGGACGTCGTTGATCAGCTGCGACAGCATCTCGCTGCAGCCCACCGCCTCGCGCAGCAGTTCACGCGCCTCGACGCTCAGCGTCTCGCGGCTGAGCAGGTTGAGCACCCCGACGATGCCGTTCATCGGCGTGCGGATCTCGTGGCTGACCGCGGCTAAGAAGGTCGACTTGGCCGCCGTGGCCGCCTCGGCCACCTGGCGCGCCTCGGTCAGGGCTAGGCCCTGGCGTTTCTCGGCGTCGATATCCAGCATCAGCCCGACACCGCGGCGCGGACGGCCGCCGGCGTTGAACTCGACTTCGAAATAGAACCGGATCCACCGCTCACCTTGCGGGCTGTTCAGGCGCACATCGGCCGATTCCGGGCCTCCGCGGCCAGAGCCCCGGGTGACGGCGGCGACCAGCGCCCGGTCGTCGGGATGGAAGACGACCAGCGGATCTGGGCTCCCAGACGCTGCGAGGTCCGAGCCGATCATGGCCTTGAGCTCGGGCGACAGCCAGATGTCGTTCTTTTCATAGTCGTATTCGAATACCCCGGCCTTGGCCGCCTGCAGGGCAAGCCGCAGGCGCTGGGCGTTGGCGTTGGCCTCGTCGCGGGAACGGGCGAGCGAGGTGATGCTCTGGCTAAGGCCCAGCATCTCATAACGGCCGGAGGCAAGCCGGCGGCCGGAGCGATAGTGGACATGCAGGTGAGTCCAGTCGCCCGCGGCCGTGCGATAGCGCATCTCGCTTTCCGCGCTGCCGCCCACGCGCGTGATGCGATCGCGGATGTCGGCGTCTTGTTTCACGTCGTCGGGGTGCTGAAGGGTCCTCAGAAGCGCGCTGGACACTGGAGCGTCGGTCCCCTCGTGGCCCAGGGTAAGCTCGCTGGAAAAGCGGAAGCTGTCGGCGTCAGGGTCATAGCGCCACGTGCCGACCTCGGCGTCGTGCATGAGCTGACTGTGAGTCTGCCGGGCTGTGCGCAACGTCTCCAGCGCTGCCCGCTCGGCGCTGACGTCGATCAGCAGCGCCAGCGCGCCATCGGGGCGCGGCTTGAGATCGAGCCGCAGGTAGAGCGGGCCGCCGAGACGCGAAAAGCGGAAGCTCCGCCCCCCATTCGGCGCGGCCCCGGCGCGGCTCAGAACCGCGGTCAGATCGGCGCCGACGATAGCGCCGCGCCGGCCGATCAGCCGACGCAAAGCCTTGTTGGCGTTCACGATGCGCCCGCCCGCGTCCAACAGCGCGGCGGCCATGGGCAGGGCGTCCAGCGTCAGCGACGCATCCGGCGGATTGGATCGGTTCGAGCGCATTTAAGCCCCTTTGACGCGCCCGCACTCTAACCCACGGGATTTAAGAGACCTTTCACGGCCGCGAAGCGGCGCACCGGCGCTACCTCTTCTTCCAGAAGACGCCGCTGCGGGCGACGTAGCGGTTGGGCAGGTCCTTATGGCCCGCCTCGATGTAGCCCAGCTCTTCCATCAGCTGGGCAGCCATGGCATGGGCGGTGGCGATCGCCACGTCGTTGTGCCGATAGGTAACCCCGAGCGCCTCGTGAAACAGGGCGTCGGCGCCGGCGACCGCTGGCAGGCCGTCAAGCGTCGCCTCGACACAGGCCGAACGCGCCTCCTTGGTGGCTATGATGTTCTGCATCGCCTCGCGCAGAGGATCGTCCTCGGCCAGAACGCCGGGCTCGGCGTAAGGAAGGCCCAGAAGCTCGATCTCGCGGGCGAGCTGGTTGCCGTCGGCGGTCTTCAGCGTGCGAGCCCGCTTCCAGATGGCATAACGCTCCTGCGCCGTGCGCGCCGCGAGCTTGGAGCGCGTCCAGCCGCCGATAAAACGTTCTTCTTCCATGACCCCCAGGTTAGCGCGTCGGCCCCCAGGCGATAAAGATGCAAATTCTGCACCCGGCCACCGATTCCGCCCGTGAGGTAAACGCCTCTTAACCCTCCACGGCCGATAGCTCGTCGGGTTGGGGAGTTTAAGACAGGATCAGGTTTTGCGATGGCCAGAATGGCGCGCAGATCAGCGGTGGCGATCGCAGCGAGGGGCGCGCACGCCGGCTGGACGAATCCGACGATCGCGCGGCTGCGCGGAGGCATGGTCGCGGCCTTAGGCATCGGCCTGATCTGCGCCTTCGCGACCTATCGCGTCACCGATCCTAGTCTCGACGTCGCCTCGGACTTTCACGCGCGCAACCTTCTGGGCGGACTGGGCGCCGATGCGGCTGATCTCGGCCTGCAGACGCTCGGCCTCACGGCATGGCTGATCGCCGGATTGATGGTGGCCGCGGGGCTCACCCGGGTCATCGCCCGTGACCCCGGCAAGAACCGCAGCCGCATCCGCTGGCGGGTATTCTGCGGCCTGATCGGCGCGTTGACCCTGGCCGGCATGTTAGCCGCCCTCTTGCCGCCGGCCAACTGGCCGCTCGCCGGCGGCCTGGGCGGCTTTGTCGGCGAACTGGTGCTGGACCGCTTGGCCGGCATGATCGGCGCCTTGCATGTCCCGGAATCGCAGATCATCGCCGCGGCCATCCTTGGCCTTGCCGGGTTCACCGGCCTGGCCATAGCCGCCGGGGCGCACAAGCTGGACCGCACCCGCATCGGCGCTTGGCTGACCTGGCGCGGGCCCGCCGCGCCGGCCAAGCACCGCCGAACGCCAGCGGGACGCAAGCTCGAGCGCGAGGCCAAGGCCGCGGAAGCCGCCATCGGAACCGGCGCACCGCCGGCGCTGGAGGTCAAGGCGCCCAAGCCGCCGCCCCGCGAATCCTCCCGCGAGGCGCGCGAGAACCAGGGCGCCTTCGAATTCGCCCAGCCCGGTGGCTTTCGCCTGCCGGAGCTGGCCATGCTGGCCAAGCCGAAGCCGCGCGCCACCGCCTTCGACGAGGAAGCGCTGCGCCAGAACGCCCGCATGCTGGAAAGCGTGCTGGCCGAGTTCGGCGTCAAGGGGACGGTGGACCAGATCCGCCCCGGCCCTGTCGTGACCCTTTACGAGCTGTCCCCGGCGCCCGGGGTCAAGCACGCGCGGGTAGTGGCCCTATCGGACGATATCGCCC
>DASQSO010000074.1:0-4232 GCA_035642335.1 Caulobacteraceae bacterium | reverse complement strand
CGCCCGAACGGTTGTTTTCCGGTAGAGAACTTCGCCGGCGAGGCGTTGCGACGCGACCGGCCGGCTAGGTTCGCGACATGGTCTATTTCTCCATCCTCGGTCACAAGTGGCCAGCCGTTAAAGAACGCCCGCACGCGCGGCTGGCTGATGGCTGATCGACTCTATCGACGAATTGCTCCCGTAAGACCACCGGGGACGGAGCGACCAGACGAAAGACGGGAACCGCTCGGCGAACCCGGACGCGGCCAGCTGGCGTTTCGGTTGAAGAAGGTGTCGCCTTGCTTCATCGGCGGGGCGGATCGAATGCCAATCGCCTCGATGAGATAGAGCAGCCCAGGCGTCAGGCAAATGGCGCCGACGGTTACGACAAGCCCGAGAGGGACGTAGGCCAAGACCAAAATCTCCCAACAGCCATGCTATTGATGACGAAACGGGTCTTTTTACAGCCGGTCCTCACAAGGGTTCCATTCGTGTCGCTCTTGACGGACATCAACAAAGTATAAACTGGCGGGGCCTTGTCAGAGCAAATTAGCCCCGCCATCAAGTCGGTGTTCCTGATCTTCTCGAAGGACAGCGCGGCGAAGGAATGGGCGCCTCGGCGTCCATCACGGCGACTAATCGGAACCTTCGCCGCGGGAGAGCGGCGGGCTTTCCAATGTCCGGACTCCGGACCGGCCCCAACGTCAGCTGTTGGCGCTACGCCGCCAGAGACCTCGACGAAGCTAAGCGACCGCTCGCATCCATCTCAGACAATCCGGGCGTCCGTTTACGCGATCTCGCTCGCGCCGCCAGCACTCTGACTACGCGCCCTAAGCCCGTGTCGCCTGGGCGAAGTCGACCACCTGGGCGGCGAGCATCTCGATCTGGCGGCTGACGCCCGGGTCGCAGAACTCGCCGCTGTCATCGAACAGTTTGCCGGCTGACGGGTTCAGCGTCAGGCCGAGCGGCGTCGGCCAGCCGCGCAGGGCGTGGACGATGGTGCGCAGGGCCGACAAGGCCGTGCCGCCGGCCTGCCAGCCGTCGGCTACAACGATGCAGCCGACGGCGCGACCCTCAAGATAGGGGCGGGCGTCCTGGCGCAAGCCCTCCAGGGCGTCGATGGCGTTCTTGATCAGCCCCGAGACCGAGCCATGATAGCCGGGCGTGGCGATGAAGACGCCATCGGCCTCGCGCACGGCGTCCAGCATGACCTGCAGTTCGGCGCCGCCCGCGCTGGTTGTTGGATCGTAGATCGGCAGCCTGGAGAGGAAGGCGCCGCTGAGCAGGCGCGTACGGGCGCCGGCCCGCTCAGCCGCTTCCAACGCCTTGATCAGCACCCGCTCGCTGGTCGACTCCGGCCGGGTTGTGCCGCCGATGCCGACCAGGAGGGGTGAATAGGCTTGCTCAGGCAGTGGCTTCGGCTTTCTCGGCGCCGTGCCGCTTTTCCCGCTGCTCTTTCAGCGCCTTCAGGTCGTCGGCAAAGCGTTCCGCCGCCGCCTGGCGCTGGACCGGGATGTGGTAGGCGGGGAACAGCTCGTTGGACGGGCGGTAGTCGGCCAGCACCTGCTTGGCGACGGTGACCTTGTGCACCTCGGTCGGGCCGTCGGCGATGCCCATGACCAGGGCGCTGGTCACCATGCCCATGAACGGCATCTCGTTGGAGACGCCGATGGCGCCGTGCAGGTGCGCCGCCGTGGTGGCGATGTCCTGATAGACCTTCGGCATGGCCACCTTCACCGCGGCGATGTCTTTCCGCACCTTGGTGTAGTCCTGGTGCTTGTCGATCTTCCAGGCGGTCTGCAGCACCAGAAGCCGGAACTGCTCGTAGGCGATCCAGCTGTCGGCGATCTGCTGCTGCACCATCTGGTAGTCGGCCAGCTTGCCTTCGCGGGTGGAACGGGAGACGGCGCGCTGGCACATCAGGTCCAGCGCCCGTTTGCAGGCGCCGACGGTGCGCATGGCGTGGTGCACGCGGCCGCCGGAGAGGCGGGTCTGGGCGATCTTAAAGGCGCCGCCGCGGTCGCCGAGCAGGGCGCCGTAGGGCACCCGCACGTCGGTGTACTTCATGTAGCCGTGGCCGCCCGGGCCGCCGACCGGGCCGGCGCCGACATGGATGCCGCGGACGATCTCGACGCCTGGCGCATTGGTCGGCACCAGGAAGATCGAGGTGCGCTGATAGGGGTCCTTATGGTCGGGGTCGCTGACCGCATAGACCACCAGCACGCTGGAGCCGTAGGCGCCGGACGAGAACCACTTCTCGCCGTTGATCACCCATTCGTCGCCGTCCAGGACGGCGCGGGTCTTGAACATCAGGGGGTCGGAGCCGCCGGTCGGCTCGCTCATCGAGAAGGCGGAGCGGATCTCGCCGTTCAGCAGCGGCTTCAGCCACTTTTCCTTCTGCTCTTCGCTGCCGTAGTGGGCGATGATCTCGGCATTGCCGGTGTCGGGCGCCTGGCAGCCGAAGATCGAGGGGGCGAGGCCGTTGCGGCCGAGTTTTTCGTTCATCAGCGCCAGCTTGACCTGGCCATAGCCCTGGCCGCCCAGTTCCGGACCCAGATGGCAGGCCCACAGGCCCTCGGCCTTCACGCGGTCCTGCAGCGGCTTGATGAAGCGTTCGCGGCCTTCGGTGGAGAAGGCGGCCATGCCGAGATGCGAGAGCGGCTCGATCTCGTTCTCCATCAGGTCTTCGATCCAATCGAGCTTCTTCTGAAATTCCGGATCCGTTTCAAAATCCCAAGCCATATCGTCCCTCCGTTGGCTCTTCGCTGGAGCCGATCTCGCAAAAAAGGCGTCGCCCGAAATCATGCTCGCGCGTCTCGCGAACCTCGGGGCGTGGCGCATTATCCCGCCCCGTCTGGCGCGAGGCAATCCCCTCGAACATTTGTTTGGAAGCCGAATCCACGGAGCGGTATGGGCCGCGCCGCGCCGACCAAGGCCAGGCTTGCGCGGCGCCGCTCAAGACTTTCCGCTGCGATGGGGGCGCGCCAAAGCGTTGAACGCGGCGCGATCGGGGACCTTCAGGCCCGACGCAGATCGATGAGGGCGGCGCGGTGGACCGCGCCGCCCTCAGCTTAGCTCGTCAATCTGACTAGAAGGACACGCCGGTCTCGATCAGGACGCGGGACTGGTTGGCCGTGTCGAAATTGTTGCCGAACAGCAAGCCGGGCGTACCCGAGCCCACGCCCACATAAGAGAATTCGGCGCGGGCGAAGTAGATGCCCTTCTGATAGGTCGGCGTGACCGTAATCGACCAGGCGTTGGAGCCCGCGCCAAAGCCGAGCAGGTTCGCCTGGCCCTGGGTGCTGACATACTCAAACCGGCCCGCCAGGCTGAATTCCGGGGTAAAGCTGTATTTGGCCAGGATCGCGCCGCCAACGGTCGAGCCGGAGACGTTTGTCAGGACGCCAAACTGTCTGATGTTCGGGGTGTTGCTATACTGGAAATAGGGCGAAATCGTCCATGGACCCGAGGTGTGCGAGTAGAGCAGGTTGTAGATTTGGCCGTTGTTGGCCGGCAGCGGCGTCGCAAGGGTGGCGACGTTGTTGGTCGCGACATTACCCTCGGCCGCGAAGGCCAAGGTGTCGGAGTTCTTGAAGGTATAGGTGATCAAGCCCGAGATCGCCGTATAGGTGTTGGAATAATAGCCGTCGGTATAGGCCGCCGAGACCGCGATCGGACCCTGGGTGTAGTTCACCTGCACGCCCCTGCTGATCGCCGGCTCCAGGTTCCAGAGCAGGCCGCGCTCGATGTTCAGGTTCTCGAACGAGAAGGTGTATTCACCGCCGATCAGGCTCGGCAGAGCACCGACCAGGACGCTAAAGTTCGAGTTCGGAACGATCTTGACGAAGCCCTGCGGCACGAAGCCGTAGGTGTTGGTGTCCTGAGGCCCGGTTTTCGTGTAGGCCACGCCGAGCGTCGGGATCGAATAGGCGCCGGCCTGTACGTAGAACTGGAATATGCCGTCGGTCTTGTTGATGATCACCTGGGCGTTGGTGAGGTCGACATAGCCGGAGGCGTTATGAGGCACGTTGTTGGACTGATAGAAGGCGTCGCCGCTCAGCACGCCGTCGACCGTGATCTTGCCCAGCGGGCCAGCGTCGAAAACCGCCGGGTTGGGGTTCGCCGCCAGCGTCCCGCTCACGGCGGGGTAGGGCATGGGACTCGCCGCTGGCGCCGCCGGTGCGGCGGGCGCGGCATCGGGGGCCGGGGCGGGCGCCGCGGATTGAGCCGCGGCGGCTCCAGCCCAGGCAAGC
>DASQSO010000073.1:0-3803 GCA_035642335.1 Caulobacteraceae bacterium | reverse complement strand
GACGCCGAAGCGGATGGCCATGTCTCTCCTCTACTCCCGCGTCTTCAACTGGTCTTCGTACGCCGCCCGCGCCGCCTCCACCGCCGGACGCTCGGAGATTTCCGGGATCGCGACATCCCACCAGGCGCCGCCCGCCTGGGTCGAGACGGCGGGATCGGTGTCGATGACGATGACATAGGTGCGATCCGAAGCCCTCGCCCGCGCCATCGCCGCTTCCAGGCCGGCGATATCGTCCACCTTCTCGGACGCCGCGCCCAGGCTGGCGGCATGGGCGGCGAAATCGATCTCAGGCATTGCATCATGCCGCGCGTCGGCCAGCAGATTGTTGAACGGCGCGGCGCCGACCGATTGCTGCAGCCGGTTAATGCAGCCGAAGCCACGGTTGTCGAGCACAACGATGGTCAGGTTCAGGCCGAGCATGACCGAGGTGGCGATCTCGGAATTCAGCATCAGATAGCTGCCGTCGCCGACCATGACGATCACATCGCGAGTGGGATCGGCCATCTTCACGCCGACGCCGCCGGCGATCTCGTAGCCCATGCAGGAAAAGCCGTATTCCAGGTGGTAGCCGCCGGGGCCGCGTGGCCGCCAGAGCTTGTGCAGCTCGCCCGGCAGGCCTCCGGCGGCGCAGACCACCACCGCGTCGTCGCCGGTGTTGCGCCAGACCGCGCCGATCACCTGGGCGTCCGACGGCAGGGTGTTTTCTGCGGGCGCGGCGGTGACCGCGCCCCAGTCCAGGTTCCAGGCCGCGACCGACTGATGGGCGGCGTCCAGCCAGGCAGCCGGAGCGCGGTGGCCGACCAGCCGGGCCCGTAGCGCCTCGATCACGGCGCGGGCGTCGCCGACCACGGAGAGCGCGCCGTGCTTGGCGGCGTCGAAGGCGCTGACATTGACCTGGGCGAGACCGGCGGCGGCGAAGAGGGCCCGCGAGCCGGTGGTGAAGTCCTGCAGCCGCGTGCCGATGCCGACGACCAGGTCGGCCTTCGCCGCGGCGGCGTTGGCGGCGCTGGTCCCGGTGACGCCGATGGCGCCCAGGGCCATGGGGTGGTCCCAGGCCAGGGCGCCGCGGCCAGCTTGGGTCTCGGCGACGGGGATGGCGGCGTCGCCAGCCAGCCGCGCCAGCTCGGCCTCGGCGCCGGAATAGATGACGCCGCCGCCGGCGACGATCAGCGGCGTCTTGGCGGCGCGCAGCCGGGCGGCCAGGTCATCCACCTCGCGCGGATCGGGCGCCGGGCGGCGGATGCGCCAGACGCGGCGCTCAAAGAAGCTCGCCGGATAGTCCATCGCTTCGGCCTGCGCGTCCTGGCAGAAGGCCAGGGTCGCGGGGCCGCACGTCGCGGGGTCGAGCATGGTGGCGATGGCGCGCGGAAGCGACTCCAGGATCTGCTCCGGCCGCTGGATGCGGTCGAAATAGCGCGAGACGGGCTTGAAGCAGTCGTTGGCCGAGACGGCGCCATCGGCGAAGTCCTCCACCTGCTGCAGCACCGGATCGGGACGGCGGGATGCGAAGACGTCGCCGGGCAGGAAGAGCACCGGCAGGCGGTTGACGTGGGCCACCCCCGCCGCGGTGACCATGTTCAGCGCCCCCGGCCCGATCGAACTGGTGCAGGCCATGGCGCGGCGACGCCGCGAGGCCTTGGCGAAGGCGATGGCCGCATGAGCCATGGCTTGCTCATTGTGCGCCCGGAAGGTCGGCAGGGCGTCGCCGGCGGCGTGCAGCGCCTCGCCGAGGCCGGCGACATTACCGTGCCCGAATATGGCCCAGACGCCCGCGAAGTACGGGACCTCGGCGCCGTCGATGTCGATGAACTGGACACTCAGATGGCGAACCAGCGCCTGGGCGGCGGTGAGCCGGATCATGGACCCCACCGCCCTACTCCGCCGCGGTCCGGGCGCGGGCGGCGGCCTTGGCGCTCCGCCAGGCCTCCACCAGGGCCGCGAAGTTGTTCGCCAGGGCGTCGATGGCCTCCGCGTCATCGATGGCGCCCGTCAGCCAGGCCCTGGCCGGCTCGGCGAAGAGGGTGCGGCCAACGGCGAAGCCCTTGATCATGTCGAAGGCCGCCGCGGCCTTGAAGGCGGCGACCAGGACCTCGGCATGCGCCGACTGGCCGAGCAGCACAACGCCTCGGCAGAGCGGGTCGCGCGCCTCAAGCGTCGCGGCGACGGCGCGCCAGGCGGCCGGATCGGCGTTGGGCTCCAGCTTCCACCAGTCAGGCCTGACGCCCAGATCGTAGATTCGGCTCATGGCGCGAGCGACGGTCGAGGCGTCCGCGGCCATGCCGCGCGGGGTAATGATCTCCAGCAGCAGTTCGCGCCGCGTCTTACGGCAGGCGTCGAACAGCCGGAGCAGTTGGCGCTCCTGCCGCGCCCGCGGGTCTTCTTCGTCGTCGGGGTGATAGAGCACGAGGCACTTGACCGTCTGGCGCAGCGGCCATTCGCGCAAGGTCGCGGCGACGTCCGGCCCGCCCTCGAAATCCAGCGGCCGCGAGCCCGGAACCTCGATCGGCCGACCGATCCAATAGGGATGGTCGACGGCCTGCTCCAGGGCGCGGGCGCCGAAGCGGCCGTCCAGCAAAAGGCCGAAATGCGGATCGTCGCCGGCGACGTGGTCGACGGCCGCCAGCGCCAGGGCCTTAAAGCCCTCGATGCGCGTCTCGGAGACGCCCAGTTCGGCCGCCAGGTCGGCGAACTGACTGCGATGGTCCATGGCCAGCACGAAGAGCTCGGGATAGTCCGGCCGCCGCGTGGTCGCCCAGTGCAGGTGTTCCAGCGCCTCGTCTTCACGCAGGCGGTGCGGCCGCGAGCCGCCGGTCAGGAAGGCGTCCAGTTCCGGCCATGTCGGCATGGCCGGTGCGCAGCCGTGCCGCGAGACGACCATGGCGCCGCAGGCGTTGGCGTAGTCGCAGCAGACGCTGAGGGACTGGTCGCGCAGCCAGCCGCGCAGGAAGCCGCTCATGAAGGCGTCGCCGGCGCCCAGGACGTTGAACACCTCGATGTCCAAGCCGGCCCGCGCGACGCCGCCGGCGAACCCCTCGCCCACCGCGCCGGCGAAGGCGACGCAGCCCAGCGGCCCGCGCTTGCAGACCAGGACGGCGTCCGTGATGCGCCGTACGGCCTTGAGGGCCGCGACCGTGTCAGCCTCGCCGCCGAGGATCTGGAACTCCTCCTCGGTGCCGACGATGAGGTCGCAGAGGGCGGTGACCTGGTTAAGGCGCGCGGTGACGCCGGGGTCGGCGACGAAGCGGTTCTCACCCGCGTCCGGCGCGGTCAGGCCCCAGAGCACCGGGCGGTAGTCGATGTCGAACACCAGCTTGCGGCCGGCCGCCCGGGCCAGTGTCGCGGCGCGCAGGCTGGCCTCGAACACACCCGCCGCCGAAAGATGGGTGCCGTTGATCAGCACCGCCCTGGCCGAGGCGATGAAGGCCGGGTCGATGTCCGCCGCCGCGATGGCCATGTCGGCGCAGTCGCGGCGATAGAACAGCAGCGGAAACTGCTCGCGGTCGCGGATGCCGAGGATGGCCAGCGCCGTCAGCCGCTCGGGATCGGTCGTGATCGCGCGGGTGTCGACGCCCTCGCGGCCGAGCTCCTCCAGGATGAAGCGGCCGAAATGGTCGGCGCCGACGCGGGTGATCAGGGCGGCCTTCAGGCCCAGCCGCGCCGCGCCGACGGCGGTGTTGGTGGGGCTGCCGCCGATATATTTGGCGAACGAGCCCATGTCCTCCAGCCGGCCGCCGACCTGCTCGCCGTAGAGGTCGACGCTGGAGCGCCCGAGCGTGATCAGGTCGAAGTCGTCGGCGCCCATG
>DASQSO010000072.1:0-2130 GCA_035642335.1 Caulobacteraceae bacterium | reverse complement strand
GGCCGCGCCCGCCGGGTTCGGGGCCCAGGGGCTCCCGATGGGTCTGCAGATCATCGCCCCCGTGCATCGGGAGCTGGACTGCCTGCAACTCGCCCATGCCTACGAGCAGGCGACCCAGTGGACGTCGAAACGGCCACCGGCGCTGCTGGCGCGGGCGTGACGAGCACTAACGCGAACCGGCGTAGGCGAAGGGGCGGCTTTCCACCCATCTCTGGCGTTGGGAGAGTCGGACCTGAGGCGCAGCGTTGAATGTCTAGTTTCCGGCGCGATGGCGATGAGCGCTCCCGACCCCCTTGCTGACATTCGCGGATTCCGGTTACGGGAATCGCGGGCGCTGCCGGGGGGCATCATGGACAGACGCACGACGGCGCATCGCGGGATATTCCTGCTGAGGCTCCTCCTGGGCGCTCTGTTCATCGCCCATCTGTACTGGAAATTCGCCGTTCTCCCCGGCGGCCTGACGGTCTGGTGGGGCAATCTGCTGAAGGCGGGCTATCCGTCCATTGCGCCCGCCTACGTCCTGTCGGCGGAGTTTGCGGGCGCCCTGCTCCTGATCCCAGGCGTGCTGACGCGCTATGTGGCGGTCTACGCCATGCCGATGATGCTCGGAGCGGCGCAGTTCTGGTTCGCGCGCAAGGGCTTCTACTTCACCGGGGCCGGCGCGGAGCTTCCCCTCGTCTGGCTGGCGCTTCTGGGTATCCAGGCGTTCATGGGCGATGGAGCCTTTGCGCTCGTTCGCTCGCCGGGCTGGCGTACGCTTGCCTCGCGGGTCGGCCTGTCCCTCGGGGCCGCCGAGGTCAGCTGGCGCGGGCGTGATGATTAAGGGGGCGACGATGCGGGAATCTCATGCGCGGCACACGCGGCGCGCCGTGCTGGCCGCGACCGGACTGGCGCCGGCGGCGCCCGCGCTGGCCGGCGGGCAGATCCCGGCCGCGTCTTCGGCGTACGGCTTCGCGCCGGGTCTCACCTACCTCAACACCGCCTCGTTGGGTCCGACGCCCCGCCGCATTCGCGATGTGATGGACGCGGCCTGGACCGAGCTCGAGACCAACCCCGTGCGCATGGCCTATGGCGACGGCGGCGTGCTGGCCGAGACGGACCTGGCGCGGGCCCGGGTCGGCGCCTTCCTGGGCTGTGGGGCTGACGAGCTCCTGCTGACGCGCTGCACCACCGACGCGATGAACATCGTCGCCGCCGGGACCAGGCTCTCCGAGGGCGACCGCATGCTCACGACGGACCAGGAGCATGAGGGCGGAACCTATTGCTGGACCAACCTCGGCCGACGCCGGGGCGTCGCGGTCGATGTCATTCCGATCGCGCCTTCGGACCTTGACCCCGCCGCGATCGTGGCGCGCTTCGCCAACGCGCTGCGGCCGGATACACGCGTGATCAGCGTGAGCCACGTCATCTCGGCCACCGGACATCTGATGCCGGTCAGGGAAATCGCCGCCCTGGCGCGGTCAAGGGGCGTGGTTTGCGTTGTCGACGGAGCCCAGGCCTGGGGCCAGATTCCGGTCGACGTGAAGGCGATCGGTTGCCACGCCTACGCCACCACCGGGCACAAATGGATGATGGGGCCGAAGGGCTGCGGGGTGCTCTACCTCAGCCCGGACGCACAAGAGTCGATCCAGCCGGTGCAATTGGAGGATGGTCACCGGTTCGTGTCCAACTCAACGGGCGTCGGTTGCCTGCCCCTGGCGGTCGGGCTGGGCGCGGCGGCCGAGGCGATGCGCCGGCGGGGCATGGAGCAGGTCGCGGCCCACAACATCGCGCTGCGCAACCGGGCCTATCAGGGTCTCACCCGTATGGGATTGAAGCTGGCCAGCGCCCCGCCGGGCGATCCGATGGGCACGGCGCTGGTCGCCGCCTATCTACCGGAGCGCCTGGACTCGAACGCATTTCGCCAAGCCATGCACGACCGGCACAACGTCGTCGTCAAAATGGCCGAGAAGCGCTGGTTCAACGGCTTTCGGCTGTCGCCGCACCTGTTCAACACCGAAGACGACATCGACCGAGCCCTCGCCGCGATCCGAACGGAGCTGGGCTGACTAAGGTCCGCTCCCACCCGTATCGGCCGCCAATTGGTTCGCCGATACTGGAGGCTGGGCGGACGGTTCAGTCTTGGTCGTC
>DASQSO010000071.1:0-9472 GCA_035642335.1 Caulobacteraceae bacterium | reverse complement strand
GCGCCGACAGCGCTGGCGCATAGCCGTAGCCCTGGCCGTAGAAGACGAGGGGTTAAGCCAGATCACGCCACGCGCGCGCGCAGCGCGGCGTCCAGCTCGGCGTAGTTGGCGAAGCCTGTCCTCGGCGTCACGACCCGGGTCCAGATCGCGTCCATTTCGGCGGCGAGATCGGGCGGCAGCTCCTTGACGTGGCCGCCAACGCCGCCCTTGCGCACCTTGGCGGAGTCGCTGCCCGGCGGCAGACCGCCGCGGGTCTCCGAGACCCGCCGCATCAGGAAGTCGTCAAAGCGGTCCTTGTGCTCGAGCATGAAGGCCAGCGAGCTGCGTTCCAGGGTGAGCTTGAGCAGGGCCGCGTCCAACGGCAGGCCGGCGAAGGCGGCGAGCCGGCGGATGGTCTCTTCCGGCTCGTCGGTCATGTACTCGTAGGACAGCAGCATGACGTTCGGGCTGTCCCGCTGCTCCCACCAGCTCAGCAGGTGCGACCAGTAGCTCCTCGGGTCTTCCGGCCTTTCGATGCGCGGCCGGGCGAACTCGGTGATGGAAACGGCGCCGGGCTCGATGAACCACCCCTCCATGAAGCGGTACATGGAGACCAGCGCGTCCTTCGGATCGCGCAGGGAGACCACGCCCTTGGCGCCCCTCGGCAGCATGTCAAAGGGAAGGTGGCTCTTGAACCCGCGCGGCTCGGCGCGCTGCGGCGCCTCGAGGTCGATGCCGACGATGGCGGCGGTCTCGATCCACGGGGTCACGCGCGAGATGTCGTCGAAGTCCATGTCGCCGGCGGTGCGCAGCGTATGGAAGGTCTGCTGCAGCCAGGTCGTGCCGCATTTGCCGAACGGCGCGATGACGATGTCGGTCGGTCGCGGCTTCCAGCCGGCGAGACCGGCGGCGTAGTCCCGCGGCGTGGCCATCCGCCCCTGGATAGCGGCGAATTCTTCCATGTTGCGCGCGCGACGCGGCCCTTCGGCGAATGCGCTCATGATCCCCCCAACCCTTCCGGCCGAGCTTAGCAGAGTTGGATCAGGCGCGCCCAGTCTGGGCCGAGAGGTGCTCGGCGCTGGCCCCCATCTTGGCCAGGGCCATCGACCATTTGTGTTCGTGGTCGTCGCCGAACAGCAACGATTCGTCGGCATCGCAGGTCAGCCAGACGCCCTCGCGAATCTCGCTCTCCAGCTGGCCGGCGCTCCAGCCTGCATAGCCGAGGGTCAGGATCGCGCGGCGCGGCCGGCGGTTGCGGCTGGCCATGGCCTCGAGGATCTGCAAGGTCGCCGTCAGCGCAACGCCGTCGCCGATGTTCTGGCTCGACTCCTCGCAGACATAGTCGTTGGTGTGCAGCACATAACCGCGTTCCGGCTGCACCGGTCCGCCCAGCAGCACGAAATCGTCCGGCAGCTCGATCGCCTGCTTGACCCCCAGCCGCGTGAGCAAGCCAGGTATGGTCAGCCCTTCGACTGGCCGGTTCACGGCCAGCCCCATGGCGTGCTGTTCGTCGTGGGCGCAGACCATCAGCACCGCGCGTTCGAAACGCGGGTCCTCGATCCCCGGCATGGCGATCAGCATGCGCCCGGTAAGGAAACTGGGCGTGCTGGCGGACCGGTGCGGGTTGCGGTCGGGCATGAATCCGATGATCGGCGCTTGCGGTGTCGTCTTCAAGGCGCCTGAAGGGGTTGGCGGGCCGAAAGCTTCGACCTATCTAGACCGGGCCGGCGGCGTCGTCGCCAGACATCAGAGGGAGACGCCGCGATGGCGATCAAGGTCGGCGACAAGCTGCCGGAAGCCAAGTTCATGACCCCCGGCGCCGACGGCCCGGCGCCGATCACCTCGGACGAGGTGTTCATGGGCAGGAGGGTGGCGCTTTTCGCCGTCCCGGGCGCGTTCACGCCAACCTGTTCGGCCAGGCACCTGCCCGGGTACAAGCAGCACACGGCCGACCTCAAGGCCAAGGGCGTCGATGCGATCGCCTGCGTCTCGGTCAATGACGTCTTCGTGATGAAGGCCTGGGCGGCGGACCAGGGCATCGGCGGCGACATCCTGATGCTGGCGGACGGCAGCGGCGACTTCACCCGCGCCATCGGCCTGGAAATGGACGCCAGCCGCTTTGGCATGGGCTCGCGCTCGCAGCGCTACTCCATGATCGTCAAGGACGGCGTCGTCGAACAGCTCAACGTCGAGCAAGGCGGCGAATTCCGCGTGTCCTCGGCGGAGTACCTGCTGGAGCACCTGTAAGGAGAGGGCTGCCAGCCTTCTCTTTTTCCCGTCATGGCCCGACTTGATCGGGCCATCCATGATCGCCGTGTTTGATCCGGTGTTCGTGGATCCCCCGCATTCCGCCGCGCTCCAGCGGGGGATGACGGCTATTATTGAGGCCGCCGTCGCTACGACAGCGCCGCCACGTCCAACGCCCTGAGCGCATCGCCGCCGGCGATGACGCTGGCGACCTTGCCGGGGGTCTGGGCGAGGATGGTCTCGGCATAGTGGCCGGCGACGCCGATGCGGGCGCGGGCGTAGGCGTCGGTCTCGGCGCGCCCGACGCAGGCCAGCGCGCCCTTGCCCAGCAGCCAGCCGCCGACGACGTCGCCCATCAGCTTCAGGAACGGCGTCGCGCCGGCCAGGCCGTCGGCGTCGTTGCGGCGCGCGGTCAGCCATTCGGCGGACGAGCGCATCGCGTCAATGCCGATTTGCAGCCGCGAGCCGATGGCGTGCAGGCGCTCATCCTCATGCTCGACCAAGGCCTCGGAGGTCTCGCGGATGTCGTGGATCAGCGTCGTCAGCCCAGCGCCATCGGCCATGGCCAGCTTGCGGCCGACCAGGTCGACGGCCTGGATGCCGTTGGTCCCCTCGTAGATCGGCGCGATGCGGGCGTCGCGATACTGCTGCGCCGCGCCGGTCTCCTCGATGAAGCCCATGCCGCCGTGCACCTGCACGGCCAGCGAGGCGACCTCGACGCCGATGTCGCTGGACCAGGCCTTGGCGATGGGGGTCAGGAGCTCCTCGCGCAGCCTGGCGGCCTCGCGGCCTTCCTCGTTGGGGGCGGCTTGACTTAAGTCGGCGGAGATGGCGGTGAGCAGGCAGATGGCTCGCGAGGCCTCGATGCGCGCCTTCATGTCGGCCAGCATGCGGCGCACATCCGGATGGTCGAAGATCACCGCCGGGCCGTCGCCGGCCCATTGCGAGCGGCCCTGTTTGCGCTCCAGCGCATAGGCCAGCGCCCGCTGATAGGCGCGCTCGGCGACGCCGACCCCCTCCATGCCGACATTCAGCCGCGCGGCGTTCATCATCGTGAACATCTGCATCAGGCCGCGGTTGGGCTGGCCGATCAGTTCGGCCCTGGCGCCCTCGAACAGCATGACGCAGGTGGGCGAGGCGTGGATGCCCAGCTTGTGTTCGATGCCGCCGCAGCGCAGGTCGTTGGGGTCGCCAAGCGCGCCGTCGGCGCCCACATGCCGCTTGCTGGCCAGGAACAGCGAGACGCCGCGGCTGCCCTCGGGCGCGTCGGGAAGGCGGGCCAGCACCAAGTGCACGACATTGTCGGTCAGGTCGTGGTCGCCCCAGGTGATGAAGATCTTCTGGCCGGTGAGCCTGTAGCCGCCCTCGCCGTCAGGCTCGGCGCGGGTGGTCAGGGCGGAAAGGTCGCTGCCGGCCTGGGGCTCGGTCAGGTTCATCGCCCCGGTCCATTCGCCGGAGATCATCTTCGGCAGGTAGAGCGCCTTCTGCCGCTCATCGCCGTGGGCGCGGATGGCCTCGACCGCGCCCGAGGTCAGCATCGGGCAGAGGCCGAAGGCCATGTTCGCGGCCGAGACCATCTCGAACACGGCCAGCTCCAACGCCTTGGGCAGGCCTTGACCGCCGTAGTCGGGATCGGCGGAAAGCCCGCCCCAGCCGCCCGCGCTGAACGCCTTGTAGGCCTCCGCGAACCCGGCCGGCGCGGTGACGCGGCCGTTTTCGTAGCGTGCGCCCTCGCGATCGCCCGGCTGGTCCAGCGGCGCCAGCACCTCGGCGGCCAGCACGCCGGCCGCCTCCAGCACCGCCGAGAGCGTGTCGTCGTCGAAGCCCTCGAAGGTTTGCGAGCCCTCGAGTTGGCGCACGCCGATGATGTCGGTCAGGGTGAAGAGCAGATCGCGCACGGGCGCTTTGTAGGGCATGGCCAGCTCCGCCGAAGGGTCCGCCCTGCTTCTAGTGGAAGTCGCGGGCGCGGGAAAATCGCGCGGTCGCGGAAGCCTTCGCGACGATCACGATCTCGTGAGCTCGCGAAGCCGCTGGCCATGTCCAAGGCGGCGGCTTCACCCTGGCGACCAGCGGTGATACGGCCAGGATGAACGGCGCGGTCGTGCTCGACGGCGCCGCGTTCGGCATAGGACATGGCCGGTGGAGCACCAACGACGAGGACGACGTCAGCGTGACGGTGACCATCGCGTTCGCCACTCATCGCTCACGCCGACCGGGGCCGGCGACGCCGCACGGGCGCTGGCGGCGGGCGAGCTGGTGATCTTGCCCACCGAGACGGTCTACGGACTCGCCGCCGACGCCGCCGATGCGGCGGCGGTGGCCAGGCTCTACGAGGCGAAGGGCCGGCCGCGGTTCAACCCGCTGATCGCCCATGTCGAAGACCGCGCCGCGGCTGAACAGTTCGCGCGGCTGGATGGCCGCGCTCTGCTGCTGGCGGATGCCTTCTGGCCCGGCCCGCTGACCCTGGTGGCCCCGCTGACCGCCGCCGCCGCCGTCTGCGACCTGGCCCGCGCCGGACTGGACACGGTCGCTGTGCGGGCGCCGGCTCATGCGCTGGCGCGGGAGGTCTTGCGCCAGTTCGGCCGGCCCATCGTCGCGCCTTCGGCCAACCGCTCGGGGCGGCCCAGTCCGACCACCGTCGCCGACGCGGTCGCCGAGACCGGACCCGCCGCCGCTATCGCCCTGGACGGCGGACCCTGCGCCGTCGGGCTGGAGTCCACCGTCGTCGCCCTGCTGGACGGGCCGCCGCGGCTGCTGCGCCCCGGCGCGGTGACGCGGGCTGAGATCGAGGCTCTGATCGGCCCGCTGGCCGAGGCCGAGGCCGACGCCAGGCGCTCGCCCGGCCGGCTGACCCGCCACTATGCTCCGAACGCTCCGCTGCGGCTGGACGCCGACGGTCCGCGCGCCGGCGAGGCCTTTCTGGCGTTCGGGCCGCCGCCCGACGCGCCCCTGGTCTTCAATCTCAGCCCCGGGCGCGACCTGGCCGAAGCGGCCGCCAGGCTGTTCGCGCTGCTGCGCGCCGCCGACGCCACGGGGCCGACCGCCATCGCCGTCGCCCCCATCCCCGATGACGGCCTCGGCGAGGCGATCAACGATCGCCTGAGACGCGCCGCCGGCTATGTGGGCTGAAGCGCCGAGCGGATGTCGGTGAAGGCGAAGTCGTCGCCCTTATAGAGCAGCGGCGCATCGAGCGCCTTGGCCAGGGCGTAGGCGAAACAGTCGGCCAGATTCAATCGCGCGCGATGGTAGCCGCGCCCGAAGCTGAGATAGGCGGTGAGAGCGGCCGCGTGGGTAGCGTTCGATAGATCGACCTGGATCTCGAGATCGTCGAGCCAACGGTCGAGTTCGTCGATATCCCGCAGCCTCTGGCGGCCGATCAGGACAATTCCTGTCTCCACGACATTGATGGCCGAGATCGCAGAGCCTCTGGCGGCGCCGAGGACATCGAGAAAACGGTCGGCCTCGGGTTCCTCATCGGCGATGGCGACGAGCGCCGAGGCATCGACCACGATCACGAGACGTTACCCTCCGGATCGAAGCCGGGAATTTCCGAGAGCGCGTCAAAGTCCGCCTTGGTCACATTGAGCTTTCGCTTGTCGAGACCGATCGCTTTGCGAAAACGATCGGTAGCCGCCTTCATTTCGGCGACCGTTGGCCGTGGCCGCGGTTTTTCCCGCTCCGAAGCGAGCGCATGTTCCAAAGCTTGCCCCACGGCATCGGTCAAGCTAGTGCCGCGAAGCTTGGCGAGTTCGCGAGCGGCCCGTTCGACATCGGGATTCTTGATGAACATGCTCATGGCGGTCTCCAGTATATATCAGGGTATATCCTAGCCTGACGCGATCGGGAAGCGTAGTCTCCCCACCATGACCGCCCCCGTTCCCGCCGACATCCTCTCGCGCCTGAAGGCGGTGCTGGGCGAGGGCGGCTGGAGCACCGATCCGGAGCGGCTGGCGCCCAAGCTGGTGGAGTGGCGCGACCGCTGGAGCGGGACGACGCCCCTCTTGGCCCTGCCGCGCACCACCGCCGATGTGGCCGCGGTGGTCGGGCTCTGCGCCGAGGCGGGCGTCGCCATCACCCCCCAGGGCGGCAACACCGGCCTGGTCGGCGGCCAGATCCCGCTGGGCGAAGTCCTTCTGTCTACAGAGCGCCTGCGCGCCGTTCGCGACCTCGACCCGCTCGACGACGTGATCGTGGCCGAGGCCGGCGTGACCCTGGCCGCGGTGCATGAGGCGGCGCTGGCGGCTGGGCGGCGGTTTCCGCTCAGCGTGGCGTCGGAGGGCTCGGCGACCATCGGCGGGCTGGTCTCGACCAACGCCGGCGGCACGGCGGTGCTGCGCTACGGGACCATGCGCGACCAAGTGCTTGGCCTTGAGGCGGTGCTGCCCAACGGCGAGATATGGAACGGGCTGAAGCGCCTGCGCAAGGACAATACCGGCTACGACCTGAAGCAGCTCTTGATTGGCGGCGAGGGGACGCTGGGCGTGGTCACCGCCGCGGCCCTGAAGCTGCGGCCCCTGCTGAGCTCTCGCGCCGTGGCGTTTGCCGGCCTGCGCTCGCCCCAGGACGCCATCACCCTTTTGGCGCGCGCCAAGGCGGAGAGCGGCGGAGCGCTCGAGGCCTTCGAGCTGATGGGCGCGCTGGGCGTCGATCTGGTGGTCAAACACATGCCCGATCGCCGCAAACCGCTCGACGGCGCGCATCCCTGGTTCGTGCTGATCGAGATCGCCAGCGGCGAGCCCGGCGTGGCCGAGGCGGCCATCGAGCGGCTCCTGACGCGGGCGTTGGAAGACGACCTGATCCAGGACGCCGCCATCGCCCAGACGCAAGGCCAGGCCAGGGCCTTCTGGGGCGTCCGCGAGGACCAGTCCGCCGGCCAGAAGGCGGAAGGCGCGGCGTGGAAGCACGACATCTCGGTGCCGGTGTCGCGGATCGCCGACTTCATCGCCGAGGCCAGCGCCGCGGTGACTCGGCTTTCACCCGGCGTGCGCGTCGCCGCCTTCGGTCATGTCGGCGACGGCAATGTGCACTACGACATCCTGTCGGCCGCCGGCGCGGACCAGGCGGCCCATGCCGCCCGCCGCGACGAGGGCTCTAGGCTGGTCAACGACATCGCCGTTTCCATGAGCGGCTCGATCTCCGCCGAGCATGGGCTGGGCGCGATGAAGACGGTTGAGGCCTTGCGCTACAAGTCGCCGGTCGAGGTCGAGGCCTTGCGCGCCGTGCGCGCGGCGCTCGATCCCAAGCGAATCATGAACCCGCGCGTGCTGTTCTAGGCCCGCGAGTCTGGCGAGCGCCGCTGATCGGACCGGTTTGAAAGATTTCGTGGTTCAATTCATATTCCGGCGCGCTCCTGCCCAAGGAGGAGCCGTAGCGTGGCGAGCCCATCGCCTCTTCCTCGGAGGGGCAATACGGTCTTAATGGCCAAGCCATGCTGATCGTCCTGTCGCCCGCCAAGAAGCTGGACTTTGCTCCGGCGCCCGCCGCCATTCCGCTGTCGGCGCCGGAACTCACCGCCGACGTCGCCGAGCTGGCCCGGACCACGCGCAAGCTGAAACGGGCCGACCTGAAACGGCTGATGTCGATCTCCGACGCCCTGGCCGATCTCAACTACGGGCGTTTCCAGGCCTTCGATCCCGAAAGCGAAGACGGGTTGCAGGCCATGCTGGCTTTCAACGGCGATGTCTATGACGGTCTTGCCGCTCGGACCTTGGACAAGAGGGCCCTGGTCTGGGCGCAGGATCACATCCGTATCCTCTCCGGCCTCTATGGCGTGCTCCGGCCGCTGGACGCGCTGCAGCCCTACCGGCTGGAGATGGGGACCCAGCTGAAGACCCGCCGCGGCGCCAGTCTCTACGACTTCTGGCGGGCTAAGATTCCCGAGGCGCTGAACCGCGCCGCCGAGGGCCAGGCGGACCCCACCCTGATCAACCTGGCCAGCCAGGAATATTTCGGCGCGGTCGGGACCGAGGCGCTCAGTGTTCCGCACCTGACCTGCCACTTCAAGGAGGTGAAGCCTGGCGAGGCGCCGCGGGCGCTGATGCTCTACGCCAAGCAGGCGAGGGGACTGATGGCCCGCTTCGCCATCGATCACCGAATCGACCGCGCCGAGGGGCTGAAGGACTTCAACGCCGCCGGCTATGGCTTCGACGCCGCGCTTTCGGGCACGAGCGACTGGGTTTTCACCCGTCTGCAGCCGCGAAAAAAAATTACGCGCGGCGCCTGAAGCCAGGCGCGACTTTCGCAAGCTCCCCCCCTATTTTGCGCGCCTCATCATCAAAAGAGGCGTTCGGACATGGCTGTGGATCATGGGCTCAAGGGGCGCGCGGCAATAGTCACGGGGTCGACCAGCGGCATCGGCCAGGCCCTGGCCGCGGCGCTTGCCCAGGCCGGGGTCGATGTGGTGCTGAACGGGTTCGGCGATCCCACCTCCATCGAGCGCGAACGGGCGGCGATGGCCGAGCAGTCCGGCTCGAAGGTGCTGTTCCACCCCGCCGACATGACCAAGCCGGCCGAGATCGCCGACATGGTCGCCTTCGCCAGCCGCGAGTTCGGGCGGCTGGACATCCTGGTCAACAACGCCGGTGTCCAGTTCGTCTCGCCTATCGAGGATTTTCCGATCGAAAAGTGGGACCAGATCATCGCCGTCAACCTGACCTCGGCCTTCCACTCCATCCGCGCCGCCGTGCCGGTCATGAAGGCGGCCGGACATGGGCGAATCGTCAACATCGCCTCGGCCCACGCCCTGGTCGCCTCGCCGTTCAAGTCGGCCTATGTCGCGGCCAAGCACGGCATCTACGGCCTGACCAAGACCGTCGCCCTGGAGGTCGCCGAGCACGGCGTCACCTGCAACGCCATCTGCCCCGGTTATGTGAAGACCCCGTTGGTGGAGGCGCAGATCGCCGACCAGGCCAAGGCCCGGAACATGACGCCGGAACAGGTGATGCGCGACGTCATCCTGGACGCCCAGCCGACCAAGAAGTTCGTCGAATTCGACCAGCTGGCCGGGCTGATGCTCTACCTGGTCAGCGACGCAGGCGCCTCGGTCAACGGCGCGGGTCTGGCCATCGACGGCGGCTGGACGGCGGAGTAGCGCCTCATCCATGCCGGCCAAACCGATCAGCCTGGCGCTGCAGGGCGGCGGCGCGCACGGCGCTTTCCAATGGGGCGTGATCGACCGGCTGCTCGAGGACGGGCGGGTGGAGATTCGCGCCGTCACCGGCGCCTCTGGCGGGGCGATGAATGGGGT
>DASQSO010000070.1:0-14364 GCA_035642335.1 Caulobacteraceae bacterium | reverse complement strand
TCGGCCAGCGGCAGGTCTCGACCATCTACAACGCGCTGAACCAGTACCATGTGATCATGGAGGCGCCGCAGGCGGACGCCGAAGACCCGACGGCGCTTTCCAACGTCTACCTGTCGACGGAAACCCCCGCCTCGTCGACGGCCACCAAGACCGCATCGGCTGGGAAGGGCTCGACCACCACGGCCGTGGCGGCGATCGGCACGGTACCGGTCGCGGTCTCGACGACCACCTCGGGGGGCACGACCACCACTTCGGTAAACACCCTATCCCTGGTCTCGGTGGCGGTGACCGCAGCCGGCGCGCCGGGCGCGGCGCCGGTCAGCGCCCTCGGCGGCCCGGTCGCGCCGCCCAGTCGCAACGCCGCCTCCGGCGTCGCCGTCAGTGACACCGCCGAAAAGATCGTGCCGCTGCCCTCGGTCGCCGCTTTCAGCCAGACCTCGGTGCCGACGACGGTCAACCACCAGGACGTCTCGCCAGCCACCACCATTTCGTTCAACCCGGCGTCCGGCAAGTCCGACAGCCAGGTGACCGAGGCGGTCAACCAGGCCGCGGCCGCCATCCACATGCCGACCACCGTCCACGGCAGTTTCCAGGGTACGGCCAAGATCGCCCAGCAGTCCTGGTCTTCCGAGCCAGTGCTGATCCTGACCGCGCTGCTGGCCGTCTACATCGTCCTTGGGGTGCTCTATGAAAGCTATGTGCACCCGCTGACCGTGCTCTCGACCCTGCCGTCGGCGGGGGTGGGCGCGGTGATCGCGCTGATCCTCTTCAAGATCGAGTTCAGCATCATTGCCTTCATCGGCGTCATCCTGCTGATCGGTATCGTCAAGAAGAACGCCATCCTGATGATCGATTTCGCGCTGGAGGCCGAGCGGTCGCGGGGGCTGACCACCCGCGACGCCATCTACCAGGCCGCGTTGCTGCGGTTCCGCCCGATCATGATGACCACCTTCGCCGCCATGCTGGGGGCCTTGCCGCTGGCCATCGGTTGGGGCGAGGGTTCGGAGCTTCGGCGCCCGCTCGGCATCGCCATCATCGGCGGTCTGCTGGTCAGCCAGGTGCTGACCCTGTTGACCACGCCGGTGGTCTACCTCTACGTCGATCGCTGGCGGCGGCGATCTGACGATGAACGCCATCTCGACCGTGTCGGCTCCGGCGGCAATCCGCCTAGCCCGCAGCCAGAGCCCGCCCCGGAACCTGCCTAGGATGTCTGTTATGCCTTCTTTGTCCAAGTCCCTTCGCTGGACGCTCCTGCTTTCGACGACCGCCGTGCTGGCGGCCTGCGAGGTCGGCCCCAACTATCACCGCGCGCCCGTCGAGACCCCGCCGGCCTTCAAGGAGGCCGAGGGATGGACCCCGGCCCAGCCGGCGGACGGGGTCGATCGCGGCGAGTGGTGGACGGTGTTCAACGACCCGCTGCTGAACCAGCTGGAATCGCAGGTCCGGGTCTCCAACCAGACCCTCGCCGCCGATCTGGCCGCCTATAACGAGGCGCACGCCATCGTCGCCGAGGACCAGGCGACGTTGTTCCCGACCGTCAACCTGAATAGCTCGGCCATCCAGTCCAAGCGCGGCGGCACGAATCAGGTCACCGGCACCGGCGCCGTGGTCAGGGGCGGCGCGGCGGTGAACGAGTTCGAGGTGGAGCCAAGCGCCAGTTGGGCGCCCGATGTCTGGGGCAAGATCCGCCGTGAGGTCGAGGTCGCCAAGGCCAACGCCCAGGCCTCCTACGCCGATCTCGCCAACGCCCGGCTGTCGGCGCAAAGCACCCTGGCGGCCGACTATCTCGAGCTTCGAATGCTGGACGCCGAAGCGGTCGTACTGACCAAGACCGGCGAGGCCTACAAGAAATCGCTGGCCATAACGCGCAACCAGTACGAGGCAGGGACGGTCTCGAAGAGCAATGTGCTGCAGGCCGAGACCACCCTCGACAACGCCCAGGCCGGCCTGACCGACCTCGGCGTCCAGCGCACCGCCAGCGAGCACGCCATCGCGGTCCTGATCGGCAAGCCGCCGGCCGAGCTGACCATCCCCGCCGACCCAAACTGGGCGCCGCAGCCTCCCGCGACCCCGACCGAACTGCCGTCTACCCTGTTGCAGCGGCGGCCCGACGTCGCCGCCGCCGAGCGCGCGGCGGCGTCCGCCAGCGCCCAGATCGGCGTGCAAGTGGCCGGCTTCTTCCCCAACATCACGCTGACGGGCGACTATGGAGTCGCCAGCCAGACCGTGTCCAACCTGTTCAACAGCTCCAACGTGCTGTATTCGATCGGCGCCAGCGCGGCCGAGACGGTGTTCGACGCCGGCGCCACCCGCGCCAGGGTGCGCCAGGCCAAGGCCACCCGCGATCAGGCCGTCGCCGAGTATCGTCAGACCGTGCTCACCGCCTTCCAGCAGGTCGAAGACGACCTCGCCGCCTCGCGGGTGCTGCAGAACGAAGAGCCGCAGCGCGCGGCGGCGTCCGAGGCGGCCGACGAGGAGGAGACCGTCGCCTTCAACGAGTATCGCGCCGGCACGGTTGACTACACCACCGTGGTCACCGCCCAGGCGGCGGCGCTGAGCGCGCGCCAGACCCTGCTTACATTGCAGGTGCAGCGCATGACCACCGAGGTCAGCCTGATCACCGCGCTCGGCGGCGGCTGGTCGACAAAACAACTGCCGAAGTCGTGACTTTGTCGCCCGCGCCGATTTCCTGTTAAGCTGCGCCCTGGGGTCACCTGGCGGCCTTCGGAACATGGGAGCGCGGCCTTGAGTCATTCGGCATCGCGGGTCTGGCTCGTTGCTATCGTCGCGCCGTTCGCGCTGGCGGGATGCGGCGTCAACACCATCCCCACCGACGAGGGCCGCGCCCAGGCCGCTTGGGCCGACGTCCAGACCCAGTACCAGCGCCGCTCCGACCTGGTGCCGCAATTGGTCGGCACGGTGCAGGGTTTCGCCAACCAGGAGCGCGTGGTGCTCACCCAGGTCACCCAGGCCCGCGCCCAGGCCACCCATGTCTCGGTCGACGCTTCGACCCTGACCGATCCGGCCAAGTTCCAGGCCTATCAGGCCGCCCAGAATCAGCTTTCCGGCGTGCTCGGCCACCTGCTCTCGATCACCGAGAACTATCCGGACCTGAAGTCGAACGCCAACTTCCTGGCGCTGCAGTCGCAGCTCGAGGGCACCGAGAACCGAATCGCCATCTCGCGGCGCGACTACAACGAGGCGGTGCGGGTCTACAACACCGACCTGCACACCTTCCCGGGCGTGATCTGGGCCAGCACCCTCTACAAGTCGGAAAAGCCCATGCAGCTCTTCGCGGCCACCGCCGCGGCCCAGGCCGCGCCGACGGTCAGTTTCTCGATCCCGCAGAACCAATAGCGGCATGATCCGCGCCTTGATCGCGCTGGCGCTCACCGCCCTGATGCTGGCGGCCGCGCCGGCGCGGGCCGATCCGACCTTTCCAGCGCTGACCGGCCGGGTGGTCGACGACGCCCATGTGCTTTCGGCCCAGACGCAGGCCGACCTGACCGCCCAGCTCGCCGCCCTTGAGCAGAAGACCGGCGACCAGGTGGTGGTGGTCACCCTGCCATCGCTGCAGGGCTACGAGATCGAGGACTACGGCTACCAGCTTGGGCGCGCCTGGGGCATCGGCCAGAAGGGCAAGAACACCGGCGCCATCCTCATCGTCGCGCCGGCCGAGCACAAGGTGCGCATCGAGGTCGGCTACGGCCTGGAGCCGGTGCTGACCGACGCCCTCTCCAGTGTCATCATCCAGGAACAGATCCTGCCCAAGTTCCGCTCAGGCGACGTAGATGGCGGCGTCGTGGCCGGGACCGACGCCATCATCAGCCAGCTCGGCCTCGATCCGGCCCAGGCCCAGGCCAATGTCCAGGCGGCCGCGCGGCAGCCGATCCGCCATCCCAATCCGATCCCGGTCATCTTCATCCTGATCTTCGTCGTCTTCGCGCTGCGGGCCCTGTTCGGCCGGGGCGGCGCCGGGTTCTGGGCGCTGCCCTTCCTGTTCATGGGAGGAGGCGGCGGCTTCGGCGGCGACGACCGTGGCGGCGGCGGCTTCGGTGGCGGCGGCGGCTCGTTCGGCGGCGGCGGCGCCTCGGGGGGATGGTGAGATGCTGACGCCAGCCGACCACGACCGCCTGAACGCGGCCATCGCCAGGGCCGAGGCCGCGACCACCGGCGAGATATTCTGTGTCGTTGCCGGGCAGAGCGCCGCCTATCGCGAGGTCCCGCTGGCCTGGGCGGCGGTGGTCGCGCTGGTCGCGCCCCTGCTCGCCCTGACCTTCGGCCTGCGCCCGGCCATGCTGCTGGCGCCGCTGCAGGGCGGCTGGACCGCCGACCACGCCGGGGCGCTGGAGGCCGCGACCGCGGCCGCCGTGGTCGGCTATGCCAGCCTGCAGGTCGCCCTGTTCCTTGTGACGCTGGGCGTGGTCTCGATCCCGCCGGTGCGTCGGCTGCTGACGCCGGGGTTCGTCAAGACGGCCCACGTCCACGCCCGCGCGCTGGAGCAGTTCGCCCACCGCCGCCACGCCGGCCGCGCGCCAACGGGGGTCCTGATCTACGCCTCCAGCGCCGAGCGCTGCATCGAGATTGTCGCCGACGAGGACATCCACGAAAAGGTCGGCGAGATTTTCTGGGACAGCGCCATCAAGGCCGCAACCGCCAAGATCCGCGCCGGCGACGCGGTCGGCGGCCTGATCGCCGCCATCGACCTCTGCGGCAAGGCGCTGGCCGACAACTTCCCCAGCGACGGCGCCGCGCGGCCGGCGCAAACCGACGACGTCAGCGAAGTTTAGAGCCCGTCTTCAGGCCTTCGCGTCCAGGGTGACGATCAGTTCGTCCAGCTGCTCGAACTGCTCGCTCCACCCGCTTGTGCTTCCGGAGGCGAGCGCCTCGTCGAGCGCTTCTTTCGAGGGATAGAGTTCGTGCACGACGACCAGCGTCACGCCATTGGTTTCCTTGAGCGTGACCGTGGTGACAGCCCCGCCTTCGCCCTCTTCGTCATTGGTCCAGACGATGCGGGAATGCGGGGTCACTTCGATGTACCGACCGAAGAACGCCATGGGCTGCTCCGCGGCCGGATGCCGTATCGTCAGGCGGTAAGCGCCGCCGGTGCGAACATCGGCTTCGTATGAAACCAAGGTCAGTCCGAACGACTTCGGCGTCCACCACCGCTGGAACAGGTCCGGCCGGGTCCATGCCTCGAACACGATGCGCGCCGGGCCATCGACGGTTCGCGTAACGACCAGTTCTCGTTCCGATTTCCGTTCCACCGCCGTGCGGAGTCTATCGGCGTCCATCGAACTTCTCCTTCTGCTTCAGTTCCTCGACGACCTTATCCAGCTCGTCGAAACGCGCGGCCCAAAGCCGGCGGTATTCCTCGATCCAGGCGGTCTCGTCCGCCAACCGGCTGAGGCCGAGCCTGCAGGTCCGCACGCGTCCGATCTTTTCCGTGGTGACCAGCCCCGCCTTCTCCAGGACGCCGACATGTTTCTTCATGCCCGTGAGGGTCATGTGGAATTTCTCTGCGAGTTCAGTGATCGAGGCGTCCGCATGGCCGAGCCTCTCCAGCACGCCGCGCCGGGTGGCGTCCGAGAGCGCGGCGAAGGAGGTGTCGAGGAGAGCTGTCGAAAACTGAACCATCTTGTTCAGTGTTTAGCGCGCGGATCGGTGTCGCGCAATAGGTGTCGAACGCGACTACAATCCTGAACGCCACGATGGATGGTTTCGGGATGAATGAGTGGACGCTTCACTGGCTGGAAGCTGAGGGCGACCTTCAGCCCTGGCGAGATCAAATCTCCGCCCAAATCGAGGAAACGCGTCGGCTCGTGTCGCAACACGTTGAGCCCACGCGACTTGACGTGTTGATCAATCGTGGCTCGGGAGGGGTCATCCCTGAAATTGGTTTCGGGGCCCGGGCCTATGGCCGGAGCCTTTTCCGCCTGCACATCGATCCCGACAATCCCGCCGTGGGGCGCGGCCTCTTGGATGGAACCCTCCAGCGACAAGTCGCACATGAGGTCAACCACTGCATGCGCATGGGTGGCCCCGGCTACGGGCGCACGTTCGGTGAAACGCTCGTGAGCGAGGGTCTCGCGGGGCATTTCGTTCGGAGGCTGTTCAACAATCCGCCCGAGCCGTGGGAACGCGCCGTCGACAAGGCGACGTTGCTCGCGCGCCTTCCCGACGCGGCCACGTTGGCGCAAGCCCAGTGGGATCACGGGCGGTGGTTCTTTGGGACCAAGGACGGCCACAACCCCCGATGGCTGGGCTACACCTTGGGCTATGAACTGGTGGGGGCGTGGATTGACGCACGTGGCGCGCCCGATGCGGACGCGCTGGTGGCGAGTCCGGCGGAGGAGATCATCGCCATCGGGCTCCCGCGTCTCACCACCGTCTTGTTGGAAGTCCAAAAATTGGGGTCGCGGCTGTAATCTGCAAAGGTTTTGGTCCTGTGCGAGGAGCGGACCTTCGCTGGGTCCGAGTTAACAGGCGGCTCAACCCCGCGTCGCCTCCAGCGCGCTGACGAACGACTCCCGCCAAGCCGTCACGTCGTCGCGCGTCACGCCTTCGAAGAGCGTTTCGTATCGGCGTTTGCGTTCGCGAAGGTCCATGTTCAGAGCGCGCTTCAGCGCCTCGGCAAGCTCCTCGTGGCTGAACGGATTGACAATCAGCGCCTCCTTCATCTGCATCGCCGCGCCGGCGAAGCGGGAGAGGATCAGCACGCCGGGGTCCTCGGGGTTCTGCGCGGCGACATATTCCTTGGCCACCAGGTTCATCCCGTCGCGGAGCGGCGTCACCAGCCCGACCCGGGCGGCGAGATAGACCCCGGCGAGCTCATCGCGGCGATAGTTGCGGTTCACGTAGCGGATCGGCGACCAGTCGGTGTCGGCGAAGGCGGCGTTGATGCGGCCGGAGAGGGTGTCAAGCTCGGTTCGGATGTCCTGATAGGTGTCGACCTCGTCCCGCGACAGCGGCGCGATCTGCAGGAGGAAGACCTTGCCGTGGAAGTCGGGGTTGTTCTGCAGGAAAAGCTCAAACCCCAGGAACCGCTGATCCAGGCCCTTGGAATAGTCCAGCCTGTCGACGCCGACGATCATGGAGCGGAACACCGACTGGGCGGCCATGCGGTCATACATGCGCGCGGCGGCGGCGGAGCGAACCTGGACCGCGAACTCCTCCGCGTCGATGCCGATCGGAAAGGCGCCGGCGCGGATGGTCTTGCCGAACGCCTGCAGCCGCCCGTCGCCCAGCGATCGGCCATCGACCTCGTGGACCAGATAATCCTCGAACGCCTCCAGCCATTCGGTGGTCTGGAAGCCGATCAGGTCGTAGTCGAACAGGGCCTCCACCAGCTGGCGATGCCGGGGCAGGGTGGTCACCAGCTGCCGGGCCGGCCAGGGGATGTGCAGGAAGAAGCCGATGCGGTTCTTCACCCCCAGGCGGCGCAGCTCGCGGGCCATCGGGATCAGGTGATAGTCGTGGATCCAGACGATGTCGTCCGGCTCGATCAGAGGACGGAGGGTTTCGGCGAAGCGGCGGTTGACCCGGTCGTAGCCCTGGTTGAACGAGCGGTCGTAGGCGGCCAGGTCGATGCGGTAGTGGAACACTGGCCACAGAGTCTTGTTGGCGTAGCCGTTGTAATATTCCTGGACGTCGATCTCCTCGAGATCGACCGTGGCGATGGTGATGCCGTCGGATTTTGTTGTCGTGATCTGGCCGGTGAAATCCGGCGTGGTGGCGCCGCTCCAGCCGAACCACAGGCCGTTGTAGGCGCGCAGGCCCGCCGTCAGCGCCATGGCCAGGCCGCCGGTCTGGGCCTGGCCGCGTCCCGCCGGACGCGAGATCCGGTTGGAGACGACGATCAGCCGGCTCATCTGACCGCGCTCCATGGTCGCGACAGCAAGGTGGCGCAATTGATCAGTCCGACCAGGGAATAGGTCTGCGGATAGTTGCCCCACAGCCGGCCGTCCTTCAGGTCGATGTCCTCCGACAGCAGGCCCGACGAAGTGCGGTGGCTGAGCATCTGCTCGAACAGCTCACGCGCCTCGATTCCCCGGCCGCTCAGATACAAGGCCTCGATGAACCAGAAGGTGCAGACGTTGAACGCCGTCTCCGGCTCGCCAAAGTCGTCGCCCGCGTAGCGCATCAGATAGGGGCCGAGCTTCAGCTCTCGCTCGATGGCGGCGAAGGTCTTCAGGTGCCGTGGATCGTCCGGCGCGACGAAGCGCAGGTCGATCATCTGCAGCAGGCTGGCGTCCAGCTCTTCGCCGCCGAAACTGCCGGCGAACCGGTCCTTTTCGGCGTTCCAGGTCTCGGCTTCGACGCGTATACGGATGGTCTCGGCGCGATCATGCCAATAGGTGCGGCGATCGCTCAGGCCCAGCGCCTCCGCCGCGTTGGCCAGCCGGTCGCACGCCGCCCAGCACATGACGGCGGAATAGGTGTGTACGCGCGCGATGGTGCGGAATTCCCATAGGCCCGCGTCCGGTTCGGCATGCATCAGAAAGGCGCGCTCGCCGACCTTTTCCAAGGCCTGAAAGTCCTCGACTGTCGCCGGGCGCAGCAGCCGTTCGTCGAAAAAGGCCTGCACTGACGACAGGATAATCTGTCCGTAGACGTCATGTTGTAGGTGCTCGTGCGCCTGGTTGCCGGCGCGAACCGGCCCCATGCCGCGAAAACCAGGCAGAGCCTCGACGATGCGCTCGCCGAGCGCCGGCTCCAGCCCCACTCCATAGACCGGCTGGATATGGCCGCCCTTCGACTGGTCGATCAGGTTGCGCAGGTAACGAAGATAGTTCTCCAGCATGTCGGCCGCGCCCAGACGATTGAGCGCCTGGACCACGTAATAGGCGTCCCGGAGCCAGCAATAGCGATAGTCCCAGTTGCGCCCCGAATTCGGCGCCTCGGGGATGGAGGTGGTCATCGCCGCGATGATCGCGCCGGTCTCCTCATAGGCGCAGAGCTTTAGCGCGATGGCGGCGCGAATCACCGCCGTCTGCCACTCCAGCGGCACCGACAGCGTCCGCACCCATTGGCGCCAGCCGTTGACGGTCTCGCGCAGCATCCGCTCGCAGGTGGTCAGCACGTCGGCGTCCAGCCCCTCGTCGGGGCCGAGGAACATGGCCAGGTCCTGCTCCAGCCGGAAGGTGCGGGCGGTGAGCACGTGCGAGACCGGGCAGTTGGTGGTCATCCGCATGGTCAGGTCGGAACACAGGAAGCGGATGTGGTTGGAGCCCGAAGTCCGCTCGGCCGCCCGCCCGCCCCAGTCGGCGGTTGGCGCAAGGCGGATGCGGATGTTCGGGGCGCCGGCCAGCGGCCTGACGATGCGGATGAAGGCGGCGGGCCGGTAGATGCGGCCGAACTGACCGTAGCGCGGTGAGAAGTCGAGGATCTCCAGGGCCGCGCCGTGGGAGTCGATCAGCTCCGTGCGCAGCACCGCGGTGTTGCGCAGATACTCCTGCCGCACCTCGGCCAGGTCGATCATGTCGACCGCCCAGGTACCTTGCGTCGTCGCATCGCCCGGGTCGCGGTCGCTGAGCAGACTGGAAAACACCGGGTCGGAATCGAACCTGGGCGCGCAGGCCCAGACATAGCGGCCCTGCCGGTCGATCAGCGCGCTGACCGCGCAGTTGCCGATCGGGGCGAGGTCGAGATCGCCGGCGGCGTCTTCCATCACGCCGCCCCATTCTGGCCAGCCGCGACGCTCAGCCAGTCATACACCGCCGCGACGTTCTCCAGCCGCATCTGGGCGGCTGTCGGGCGACCCGGGCCTACCAGCACGCCGAAACCGCCGGCGGCCGCGGCGGCGGCGAAGCCGTGCTCGTCGGTCAAATCGTCGCCCACGAAGATCGGCCGCGATCCGGAAAACGGCGGCTCGGCCATGAAGGCCGCGAGCGCGTCGCCCTTGTCGGGGCCGGGCGTCCGCAGTTCGGCCACCATCTGCCCCCACTGCGCCACCAACTCGTCTGACGGGGTCAACCGGTCGATCGCCTCGCGAACAGCGGCTTCCGCGCCCGGCGCGGCGCGATAATGCACGCCGACGCTCAGGCCCTTTTCCTCGATAACCACGCCTGGCCAGTCGCGGGCCAGGGGCGCGAACGCGGCCCGGGCGCGGCCCAGCGCCTTCGACGGCTCGGCGCGCCAGACGCGGCCGTCGCTAAGGCGCCGCTCCAGGCCGTGGACGCCGGCCAGCGCCGGGACCGCGCCGTCCAGTATGCGGTCGAGGTCGGCGATGGTGCGGCCGCTGATCACCGCCAGGCGCCCGCCGAGCGCGGCCAGCAGCGCCTGCATCAGCCGTGTGCGAGACGGATGCGGCGTCACGTCTTCCGGGCGCGCCACGATGGGCGCGAGGACGCCGTCGAGGTCGAGAAACAGCGCCACGCCCCCCACATCGAGTGGTCCTGGGATCGGCCGCACCGGAGGCTCGCTGACGCTCGGCGCCTCATCGGCTCGGCTGGTTCCCGCGCGCTGCATCGGCTCTCCTTTGACGCTCAAGCGATTTCTCGTATCGCCAGATGATAGGGCGACGGCCGGGCGCCTTCACCGAAAAGTGTCGCCCCGCCGACGGCGTTTTGCGCCAAAGCTTTCGCGGACGGCAACCAGGACATCATAGGCGCGTGAGCGAGGCAGGCGAGAGCGATCCGGAGCGTTTGGCCGAAACCCGGCACAAGATCGCCAATATTTTCCAGCTGCTCTCCACCCTGACCCGCATGCGGCTGCAGCGGGCCGACGACCCGGACAGCCGCCGGCATCTGGCCTGGATGCTGGAAATGGTCTCGGCCATGGGCTTGCTGCAGCACCGGCTGCACAGCCCTGGGGGCGAGGACTTCGCCAACTATCTGGAGGACATGGCGGGCTATTGGCGACGGCGCCGCGCCGACCGGCCGATCGAGATCGAACTCTCGGCCCAGCCGCTGCGGGTCCCCGAAAATCATGCCTCTGCCCTGGCGCTGATTGTCAATGAACTGGTTTTGAACGCCATCGCTCACGGCTTTCCGGGTGATCGCGCCGGCGTGGTCAGGATCGAGCTGGAGCGGCTTGGCGACCGCGCGGTGCTGAGCGTCAGCGACGACGGCCAGGGCTACGATCCGACGGCTACGGAATCCGGCCGCCTGGGCCTGTGGCTGGTCAACGGCCTTTCCGCGCAGGTGCGCGGGACCCTGGCCACGACCATCCACGGCGGCGTCCGGGCCCGGCTGGAATTCCCGGTTGCCGCGCAGTCCGCCAAGGCGATCGATCAAGACTAGCGGGAACAATGTGACCGGGTAAGCGCGTTAAGGACTGAGTCCTTGACGGTTCTAGCGCGCTTATGGCGACGGTTATTCATCGTGTTCCTCGCTCCTTCGGATGGACGCTTGGTATTTCTAGCCTGCTGATCCTGGCGCTCGCGCTGTTCCTTGCTTGGTTCAACTGGGACATGCTGCGCGGCCCGATCGCGCGCGAAGCCTCCGCCAGGACCGGCCGCGCCGTGCGCATCGATGGTCATCTGGCCGTCCACCTGTGGTCCTGGACCCCGACCGCCACCTTGGGCGGCCTGAAGATCGGCAATCCGGCCTGGATGGGCGGCGGCGATGTCGCCGACATCGACCGGCTGGTGGTCTCGGTAAAGGCCCTGCCGCTGCTGTTCGGCCAGGTCGAATTGCCCCTGGTCGCCGCCGAGCATCCGACCCTTTCCCTCTATCGGGACCAGGCCGGCCGCGAAAACTGGCGGTTCGGCGCCAGCGCCCAGCCGCTGCGGCTGCCGCCGATCCAACACCTGGCGATCGACGACGGCCACCTGACGCTGTTCGACAAAAAGCGCGGCCTGACCGTGGTCGGGATCATGCAGTCGAGCGAGAGCGGCGGCGGCGGCGGCGCCTTCCACCTGGTCGGCCATGGCACGATCCGTCGCGCGCCCTTTCTGGTCACCGTCACCGGCGCCGGCCTGATCAATGTGCGCCGCGACCGGCCCTATCCGTTCGACGCCGATATCCGCGCCGGCGACACCCGGGTGCTGGCGCATGGCGAGCTGCCGAAACCGTTCGACTTTGGTCAGATCCGCAGCGGCCTGACCGTTTCGGGTCCGAATTTCGCCGATCTCTACGATCTGACGGGCCTGGCCCTGCCGCCAACGCCGCCCTATCGGCTCAGCGGCGAACTGGTGCGCAACGGGACCAGCTACGCCTTCCAGAAAGTGTCCGGCCGCGTCGGCGGCACCGACCTCGATGGCGTCTTCCGGCTGGATCGCGAGCCGGACGACCGACCCGACCTGCACGCCGACCTGAGTTCGCACCGGGCCGACATCGCCGACCTCGGCTCGCTGATCGGCGCCCCGACCTCGGGGGCCGAGAAGTCCGCCGCGCAACAGGCCGACGCAGCACGCTTGAAGAGCGAGGATCGCCTGCTGCCCGACGCCCAACTGCTGGTCGGGCGTGTCCGCGCCATGGACGCGGTGGCGCGCTATCGCGCCGCCTCGGTGCGGGCCGGCAAGCTGCCGGTGCGCGGCTTCGCCCTGGACCTGACCCTCGACCACGGCGTGCTGACCGCCGATCCCGTGTCGTTCAGCCTGCCGCGCGGCGATGTCACCGCCCAAGTCCGCATCGACGCGCGCGGCGAGGTTCCGGTCACCGACCTCGACGGCCGCATCGTCAACCTGCGCATCGAGGATTTCCTGCACGCACCTGGCCCGCCGGCCATAGAGGGCGTGGTCGAGGCGCGCGCCAGGCTGCGCGGCGCCGGCGGCTCGGTCCGCCAGACGGCCTCCAACGCCAACGGCGACGTCACGGTGGTCGCGCCACACGGCGAGATCCGCCAAAGCTTGGCCGAGCTGATGGGCGTCAACGTGGTCAAGGGCCTCGACCTCTACCTGTCCAACAGCCAGGCCCAGACCCGCGTGCGCTGCGCGGTGGCCGACTTCCACGCGAGTGGCGGGATGTTGAGCGCCCGCGCCCTGGTGCTGGACACTGATCCGGTGCTGGCCACCGGCAAGGGCTCGGTCAACCTGCGCACCGAGGCCATCAATGTGATCCTGCAGGGCCATCCAAAGAGGTTCCAGCTGATCCGACTGAATGCGCCTGTCACCATTGGCGGCAAGCTGCGCACCCCGAAGGTCGGGGTGGACGCCGGCAAGGCCGTGCCGCAGATCGTCGCCGCGGTGGCTCTGGGTGTTTTCTTAAGCCCGGCCGCGGCCATCCTGCCCTTCGTCGATCTCGGCCTGACGAAGAAGGCCGACTGCGCCGGCCTGGTCGCGCGGGCGCAGGAAAAGGGCGCGCCGATCAAGGCCGCCGCCGCCGCGGCGCGCCGCTGAGAGCCTTTGGTCAGACCTGCTCTCAGGCGTTGGCCTGATCGGATTTTGCGTCGTAGATAGGCCGCCAAGCCCGGCCATCGCATTTAGAGCCGGCATGTATTGGGAGTGAGAGGCGAATGATTTCCGAATTGCTCGAGCCGGCGCGCGTCGCCGAAACCGCCGCCAAGGGGATGATGTCTTCCCTTTACGCGCAGCTGAAGCCCGACGCTGTCGCGGTCTATGGGCCGCGCGGCCAGCGCACCTTCGCCGAGCTGAATTCCAACGCCAACAGGCTGGTCGCCGCGCTGGCTCGCGCCGGCGTCGGCAATGGCGACCACATCGCGCTGATCTGCGGCAACAGCGTCGAGTTCGTCGAGGTGCTGGCCGCGGTCTACCGCTCGGGCTTGCGCCTGACGCCGATCAACTGGCACCTCAGCCCGCCCGAGGTCGCCTATATCGTCGGCGACTGCCGGGCCAAGGCGCTGATCGCCTCGGCCGATTTCGCCGCCGCCGCCCAGGCCTCGCTGAACGACCATCTGCGTGTCAAGCTGGCCATCGGCGGAGAGATCGACGGCTTCGACAGCTACGAGGCCGCGCTGGCCGCCGAGAGCGACGCCGATCCGGCCGATCCGGTCCACGGCACGACCATGATGTACACCTCCGGCACTACCGGCCGGCCAAAGGGCGTCTACCGCGCCCGCTCCATGGTGATCCCGCCCACCTGGGGCGAGGGCTCGCCGAAGGGCTACCTGATCAACGACGACGTCAACATGTGCGCGGGTCCCGCCTATCACGCCGCGCCGCTGGCCTTCGACATCGCCCAGCCGCTCAATTCCGGTGTCGCCATCGTGATGCTGGAGCGGTTCGATCCCGAGCAGCTGCTGCGCACGGTGGAGACGTACAAGGTCACTCACACCCACATGGTCGCCACCATGTTCCAACGCATCCTGGCCCTGCCGAAGGAGGTCCGGGAAAAGTACGACCTCTCGAGCCTGCGCCACATCCTGCACGGCGCCGCGCCGACGCCGCCGGAGATCAAGCGGGCGATGATCGAGTGGCTTGGCCCGATCATCTTCGAATACTACGCGGCCAGCGAGGGCGGC
>DASQSO010000069.1:0-4104 GCA_035642335.1 Caulobacteraceae bacterium | reverse complement strand
GGCCGGCTATGGCGAGGGCTTCCACGACGCCGGATACGGCCAGCTGGGCCGCAAGATCGAGACAGACATCTCTGATGGCGTGTCAACTCTGGCCGCGCGGGGCGTGATCGACGCCAAACGGGTCTGCATCGTCGGGTCGGGGTTAGGCGGCTATTCGGCTCTCGCCGGGGTAACCCTGCAACAGGGACTCTACCGCTGTGCGGTTTCCATCGAGGGCGTCACCAACCTCGCGGAACTCATTGACGGGTCGAAGGTCAACTCACATGGCGCCAACGACACCACCCGCGACCTTCAGGCGCTGGTCGGTGTGAAGTCAATCTTCGGAACACACCTCGCCGACTTGTCGCCGGCCCGGCAGGCCGCCAAGGCCGACGCGCCGATCCAGCTGATCTACAAGACCGCCGAGCCAGGCCTGACGAGCGGGCAAAGCGAGGAAATGGCCGCGGCTCTGCATCGCGCGGGAAAGCCCGTGGAGACGGTGGTGCTTCCGGTTGACGGCGACGCGTCTGAGATCGAGGCCAGCCGCATCACGACGATCAAAGCCGTCGTCGCCTTCGTGGAGAAATATAATCCGCCCAATCCGGCGCCGGCGACCCAGGCGAAAAACTGACCGGCGCCGGTTAGCGCGATCTAAGGACTCACGCTCTAGCTTCCGGCCGCCGCATTCCGATTCGGAGCCGATGCATGGATGTCTATCTCGACTACGCCCGGCGCGGCTTGAACGCCTGGTGGCGCTATCTCGTGACCATCGTCCTGGCTTTGGTCATCTGGATCGTGCTGGACGTGCTGATCGTGTTCGGGTTGACGGTGAGCCGGCTGATGCCGGCGAACGTGGCCGCCGAACTGACCAGGCCGACCCACCCGATGATCTTTTTCGGGGCCAATGGCCTGGCTTTCGCCACCATCGTCGCGGGTTTCGTCATTGCCGCGCGGCTCGTGCAGCACAAACGGTTCGTCGACATCATCGGCGAATGGCGCTGGCGACGGTTCGCGGCCGGGGCGGGCGTCTGGACGGTGTGCATCGCGGCCACCATCCTGGCCGACGTCATCCTGCGCCCAGGCGGGTTTCGCTGGAGCGCGACCGCCGCCACCGCCGGCCTGGCGGTCGCGGCGGCCGTTGGGCTGGGGGTGCAGACCTTCGCCGAGGAATTCGTCTTTCGCGGCTATCTCACCCAGGGGCTTCTGCTGGCGACCAGGCGGCCGTTGGTCGCCGCGGTGCTCAGCGGCCTGGCGTTCGGCGCGCTGCACATCCCCAACGGCATCCCGCAGGCGCTGAACGCGGTGCTGTTCGGCGTCGTCGCCGCCCTGATCGCCATCCGCACCGGCGGCATCGCCTTCACCTACGGCATGCACCTGATCAACAACTTGTTCGGGGCGGTGATCGTCGTTTCCGCCGGCGATGTGTTCAACGGCGCGCCAGCCCTGATCAGCCAGTCGACGCCTGGCCTGGTGTGGTGGGACCTGATCGCCGGCGCCGCGGTGCTGGCCGTGCCGGCCTGGATCGTCCTGCGCCCCAGGCCCGACAGCCGTGGCGGAATCGCCTCGGCTCTCGACTAGATCAGGCGCAGGCCCAGCACCGCGACCACGTAGGGCAGCAGGAAGGTGAAGGCGACCAGCGCCATGCCGTAGAGGCCGGCGATGATCGGGCGGCCGTCGCGGAAGTTGAAGACGGCGCCAGCGATCAGCAGGCCGGAAATCGGCCCGAACAACAGGAACGGAGCGATCTTTCTGAAGCGCGAGAGCGCTTTCGGAGCCGTTTGCAGAGCATCGAGCGTCACCATTCATCGAGATTAACAGTCTCTTAACAGCTGGCCAACGCAAAATCGGCTAAGTATGGTTAACAATAGGACAATTCATCTGTCGGGCGAGTCGCTCGGCGGATTCGATTGAGCTTTTCGCTCAGGCCTCGCCGGCGGCTTGGCGCGCCCGCCGCCGGGCCTTGGCGGCATCGGTCGCCGGGGTTTTGCGGCGCATCCACGGTCACGCCGCCAACGAGCGGACCTTTCTCGCCCGGGTGCGGACCGCCATCGCGGCCATGGCCTTGGGCTTTCGGGTTGCAGTGGGCGGCGTCGGGGCTGTCGGCGACCTCGCACTGGCCGCGGGACGGCCTCCGCTAGGCCGCCCCGGCGACCGGCGTCAGCCGAATACGATGCGTAGCGAGCGGAAGCCGAACAGAAGGCCGGTCGGCAGGCGCGTGCCCGGCTCCCGGCCCGGTGCGATAGTCGCGAACCGGGCCAGCAACGCGCTCATCGCCGCCCGCGCCTCCATTCGCGCCAGCGGCGCGCCGATGCAGGTGTGCACGCCGTGGCCGAAAGCCACATGCCGCTCGCGCTCGCGCCCCAGCTCGAAATTGGCCGGGTCCGCCCACTTGCCGGGATCGCGATTGGCCGAGGCGAGATAGGCCATGACCGGCTCGCCGGCCTTGATGGTCTGGCCGCCGATCTCGACGTCGCTGGTGGCGCGTCGGATCACCATCTGGGCCGGGGAGTCGACCCGCAGCGACTCCTCGATCGCGCCTTCCAGCAGTTCGGGGCTGTCGCGCAGCACGGCCCATTCGCCCGGCGCCGCGGCCAGGCGGCTCAGCAGGTTGCCAAGCAGGTTGGTTGTCGTCTCGTTGCCGGCGACCATCAAAAGGATGCAGAAGCCGACCACCTGGTCGTCGCTGAGCGTCTCGGCGGTGTCCCTGACCCCGGTCAGGGCGCTGATCAGGTCCTCGCCGGGCTTGGCGCGGCGCTCGGCCGCCAGCTCGGCGAAATAGCCGCGCAGTTCCATCAAGAGCTTTATGCGTTCGGCGTCGAAGGCGCGCGACTGGATGCCGAGGATGGCGTTCGACCAGCGCTTGAAGTCCATCGCCCGGTCGTTCGGCACGCCCATCATGCCGGCGATCACCGCGACCGGCAGCGGGGTGGTCATCGCCTCGACGATGTCGATCTCCTCGGCTGTCGGGATGGCGGTCGCCAGCGTCCGGGCCAGGCGCTCGATGTCCGGCCGCATGGCCTCCATCGCCGCCGGCGTGAAAGCGCTGGCCAACAGGCCCCGCAGCACCGAGTGGCGCGGCGGATCGTCTGTCAGTAGCGGAAACCCCCCGCCCATGGCGCCGGCGCGGCCGCCCATGGCCGCGGACGAGAAGCGCTCGTGGTCGAGCAGGATGGCGCGCACGTCATCGAACCGGCTGGCGACCCAGAATCCGGACGCGTCCCTGGCCAGCGGCTGCTCGTCATGCAGATGAGCGATGAAGGCGTCCTTGCCGGACGTCACGATGCCTTCGCGCAGATCGATCCGGCCGTCGGCCATGGCCCTCCCCAATCGCTGGTCGCGCCGAGCCTAGCCTAGCCCTGTCGAGCGGTCGTTGCGAGGGATGACGCCGCGGGGTCTATTCCGCCGGTTTGAAGTCGTCCTCCTCGGCCCAGTAGCTCAGCGAGCGGTCGGACTGCGGCGAGATCTGGATTATGCCGAGCTGGGCGTTGACCGAGGTCACCACATAGACCCCATAGTGAAAGCCGCAGGCGCCCCGGCCTTCCAGCTCCTGGGCCACCTGGCACTCATCGCGGTGGCCCATCTGGCAGATCTCCCGCGCGGAACTGTATCGCTCCAGTTCCGCCTGGTCGATGCAGGCCGCGTCGGCGAATCCGGGGTTGGCGATGACCGTCTCACCGGTCTGAAAGTAGGACTGGGCGGCCGCGGGCGTTGCGCCAAACGCAATGGCCAGGGCGACCAGCCAGCAGACTCTCGCGAACATGTTCAGACCGATCCTCGTAGGGTGGGCACGGTCTTCGCAATCCGACCGTTGGCTGAGAAATTCAACCCTCTTCCTTCCGAAGGCGTTGTTTTTGGCAAGGCAATTTACGGGCTGGCCGGCTCTTGCCGGCGCCCTTAAGATCAGCGGCGCCCAACAATATCCAGAGCAAGGCCTTGAGCAGTCTTTCGGTTTCGCGCCCTTCCGCGCTCAAACGGCTCCGCGACGGAGTTGTCCGCTTCGTTCGGGGACGCGGCGACGCGCTGGAACGCTGGCTTGCGAGCAAGTCTCTGGTGGAGACCAGTGAAATCATCTCGCCGGCGGCCTTTCCGTGGGTGGCCGAGCTTGAGGCGAACTGGACCACGATC